>CAMWMO010000270.1 GCA_947175305.1 uncultured Lachnospiraceae bacterium | reverse complement strand
CACGGTTAAGACCTTTTCCAGAGGCGGGTCCGATATTACGGGCTCCATTGTGGCTAGGGCTATCAAGGCAAATGTATATGAGAACTGGACGGATGTTTCCGGCTTTCTGATCGCAGATCCCCGGATCATCTATAAACCCCAGGGCATCGAGACGATTACATACAGAGAATTGCGGGAGCTGTCTTATATGGGAGCTACGGTCCTGCACGAAGATGCGATCTTTCCGGTCCGGAGCGAGGGGATTCCGATCAACATCCGAAATACTAACGCGCCGGAGGACAGCGGTACATGGATCGTGGAGAGTACCTGTCAGAAGTCGAAGTATGTTATCACCGGTATCGCCGGTAAGAGAGGCTTCTGTGCGGTCAATATAGAGAAGGATATGATGAATTCGGAGATCGGCTTTGGGCGTAAGGTACTGCAGGCCTTTGAGGAGAACGGGATATCCTTTGAGCATGTGCCTTCCGGCATCGACACGATGACCGTCTTTGTACATCAGGATGAATTTATGCACAAGGAGCAGAAAGTCGTTGCCGGCATCCATCGACTGGCAGACCCGGATTCGATTGACATAGAGGCGGATCTGGCGCTTATTGCGGTGGTGGGACGCGGCATGAAATCTACCCGTGGTACGGCGGGCAGGATTTTCTCGGCATTGGCGCATGCGAATGTCAACGTCAAGATGATCGACCAGGGATCCAGCGAGTTAAATATCATCATCGGCGTGGCTAATGCCGACTTTGAGACGGCAATCAAGGCAATCTATGATATTTTTGTGATTTCTCAGATATAAACTACAAGGATAAGGGTTTGTTTTTTGCCGCTGTTGTGCTATAATACGAGCAGGTATGGTATATAGGGTAGTATAAAGCACAATATAAGGTACAAAAATACATAGGCTTGGAGGAAACAATGGCAAATCAACCTTTAGATGCATTGGTGTATACCAATGAAAACTGTGTAGGGTGTAACAAATGTATTTCTGCCTGCCCGGTTTTGACAGCAAACCATGCAGTGGAAGAGAATGGCAAAAATAAGATTGTTGTGGATGGTAAACAGTGTGTCAGCTGCGGCGCCTGCTTTGATGTCTGTGCCCACGGCGCCAGAAGCTTCAATGACGATACGGAGCGGTTCTTTGAGGATTTGAAGAGGGGGGAAAAGATATCGCTGCTTCTTGCACCGGCCTTTTTAGCGAATTATCCGAGAGAGTACGCTACGGTTCTGGGCGGTCTGAAGAAGCTGGGTGTGAACCGCATTATCAGCATCAGCTTTGGTGCGGATATCACGACATGGGGTTACGTTAAGTACATCACAGAACATAACTTCACCGGGGCGATCTCACAGCCTTGTCCCGCGGTGGTGGGATACATAGAAAAATATATTCCGGAGCTTATTCCCAGTCTGATGCCGATCCATTCCCCGATGATGTGCGGCGCGGTTTATGTGAAAAAGTATATGAAGGTGGCGGACAAGCTTGCCTTTATCAGTCCTTGTATCGCGAAGAAGAATGAGATTGACGATCCCAACTGTGGAGGATATGTTTCCTATAATGTAACCTTCGACCATCTGATGCAGTATGTGCGGGCAAACGGCATTTCCGGCCCGGCTGTGACTGATGAAATAGAGTACGGTCTGGGATCTATCTATCCGATGCCCGGCGGCCTCAAGGAGAATGTCTACTGGTTCTGCGGGGAAGATATTTTTATCAGACAGATTGAGGGCGAGAAGCACGCCTATGAGTTTTTAGAGGACTATAAGAAGAGAGTGCTTGGCAAGAAAGAACTGCCGTTTATGGTGGATGCGCTGAATTGTGCAAAGGGCTGTATTTACGGGCCTGGCGTGGAGGAATCTAAAGTACATTCGGATGACACCCTCTATGAGCTTCATAAGATCAGAGAGGCCAGCAAAAAGAGTGACAGAAGCCATGCTTTCAGCAGGAGCCTTACTCCGAAGCAGAGACTCGCGAAACTGAATAAGCAGTTTAAGGATCTGGATATTAACGACTTTATCAGACATTATAGTGATAAGTCCAGCGGTCTGAAGGTGAAGCAGCCGAGCCAGTCTGAGATGAACGAAATCTTTGTATCCATGGAGAAACATACGGAGACAGAGAGAGCCATCAACTGTTCCGCCTGCGGTTACAATACCTGTAAGGATATGGCAACAGCCATTCATAACGGCTGCAACAATAAGAATAACTGTATCCAGTTCGTGAAGAGCGAGGTGGAGAAGGAGAACGTGGTTGCCAGGGAGATGGCCTCCGAGGTGGAAGGCAAGAACCTTGAGATGCAGCAAAAGAATGACATGATCGCCGGGCTGCTTGCAGAGTTGAAGATAGATTTTGAAGGCCTTGACAGTTCCATTGGAGAAATGTCTCAGGGTAACAGCAACAATGCGAAGGAGAGTACAGGCATCTCGACATCCATGGCGGATGTGGTCAAATTCTGTGACCAGCTCAACGGAGCGTTAGACAGAATCCAGGGTATGCTCGTGAAGTTGGAGGAAAACAACGAGGAGATCACGAATGTGGCGGAGGAGACGAACCTTTTGGCGTTGAATGCCAGCATTGAGGCGGCCAGAGCCGGGGAGTCAGGAAGAGGCTTTGCCATTATCGCTGAGAATATCAAGAAGCTGGCAGATTCCTCCAAGGATACGGCCAGCGACAGCGATGCGAACAAAGAGCAGATTCAGGTGGCGATCGAGGAGCTTTTGGTAGATGCGAGAGAGTTGATCAATATTATCGATAGTGTCAACGTGCGGGTGACGAACCTGGCGTCCTCTACCCAGGAGATTGCTGCTTCGGCGGATATGGTAACCTCGATATCTGCAGAGCTGAAGACGAAACTGAAACGGTTAAGGACCTGATGTGCAGTATGATGTGTTAAAAAAGATAATATAATAAAGAAGACCGGGATAATATCCCGGTCTTTTGCTTTGCGGATGTATGGACCCGGATTTAGTAGCCCAGCTCTTCACCCACCAGATATACCTTGATACGGCCCGGATGCATGCTGCGCCTTGTCACCACGATATGGTTGCAGAAGCATTCCGGGGAGAGACAGTCATGGCAGACGCCGGTCTCGGCACAGGGGAGCTTGCGGTCCAGGCGAATCGCATTGGCGGGGGAAGCCACGTTGCGAACTCTGGCTACGCCGCTTTCCACATCGGTGACGACCTTATTCATGCCGGCCACGATGATGACATGAGAGGGACCCTGGATCAGGCAGGCAACGCGGTTGCCGTTGCCGTCGATATTGATAAGTTCTCCGTTGATTGTGATCGCATTCGTACTCATAAGATAGTAATCGGCAAGAACTGTCCTTGCATAGATCTGTCTGGATTCTTCAGGTGTCTTTGCGCTGCTGCGGTCAAGGAGCTCGTAAGAACCGTCGTGGATCGCATCCAGCAGACCGCACTCCTTCAGACTCTCACTGCCTCCCCAGCCGATGATGGAGCCGGAGGGGATTGCGGACAGGAGCGCCTCAGTGCAGGCGGCTGCTGTGTCGAAGTAATAACCCTCCATATTTCTCTTTTTCAGATTTTTGATGATCGTATCTGCCTGTCTGGACAGGGCAGTCATTTTGTGTGACATTTGCAATTCCTCCCTTGATCCCGTAGGTTGTGATGTACAAAGTGATTTTTTGGCCGCAGGATGCTGATTCTGCGAATTGTACTATATTCTCAAA
>CAMWMO010000269.1 GCA_947175305.1 uncultured Lachnospiraceae bacterium | reverse complement strand
AATATATATAGTAATAACAGATACGGTGAAAGGAGAACACTGATGGCGAAAAAATTTGGTAAATTGTTGATGGTGACAGCGGCTCTTGGCGCCGTAGCGGGAGGCGTCTACTACTACCTGAAGGGCAGAGATGATTTCCTCGACGATGAATTTTTTGACGACGATGACGACTTCGATAATTTCGATGATGACATGGAGGAGAGCGACACAGAGCGCAACTACGTGGACTTAGATCTCGGAAAAACGGAAGAAAATGACAGTAAGGAAGAGTTTAAAGAAGGAATCCAGGCGGCGAAGGCCGAAGCCACAGATAAGGTCGTGGGCGGTGTAAAGAAGGTGGAGGAATTCTTTGACGACGATGACAGCGATGGTTCTATGGATGCTATCTAAAAGGGAGGCGACTCTTATGAGCCGCCTTTTTTATTTGTTCATTTTGTAGGGCGGGTCCGCCGGATATCCGCCTTTGAGTTTCTGCATGCCCCTCTGAATGGCGTCCTTTGAGTTCTTCCAGTCAGCATCCTTATTGCGGTAGTCGAATTTCTCCACAAGCCAAGAAACGTCCTCGGACAGCCGCGCCATGTTCTCCTCCATCAGCGGGAATACCATGTCGTAGAAGTCGGCCCTTTCCCGGTCTGACAGACGGCTGTCTGCGGCCTCGCACAGATCGCCGAAGTGGTGAAGACAAAAGCCCTTGCTCTGTTTTACCTTTTCCCGAAATTCGGGATCTTTTTTATACATCACAAAAAAGGTATCCAGATAGCGGTCGTAGGTGCTGGCATAGCGTTTGCAGATGTAGCAGGAGGTCTCCTTTTCCTGCACCCAGATGCCGATAGGATTCGTGCGTTCAGTCTGCTTTTTGAACCGATCCTTCAAGGAGGTCTTGCCGGGCTTGAAGGCTTTGATCTGCTCCTGCAGTTCGCGGTTCATCTTTACATAGTGTGTCTTTAAGATCCAGGCATTTCCCAGGGTGTTGCCGTAGTCGAACATTTTCTTGAAATGCTCCCGGCAGAAGCCCTCCCGGTCAGTATCTTCCCGAACGTCACTCTCCATGTAGGAGGAGCCGGAGCCTAAGACAAAATCAAGCAGATCCTGTTCCACATTCCGCTCGATGAAGCAGAAGGGACATTCGTCCTGCGCGTTCATGGCGTCATTCAGGGGGATGGTGTAGAGTTTTTCTTTCATAGGTGCGGCTCCTTTCACGGTTAACAGAATATTTGATCTTACTATAGAGTATAACACTTGGAGAGAGAGAAGGGAAGAGTGTGGGGAAGCAAAAAACTTGACGAGCGACTGCTATTCGTAGTACAATTTATGTAAACCATCATACAGAATTGGCAGATCAAGGAAGGGAGGCGTAAAATGAGCAGCCGGATCCGCTGTCTATGCGGAGGGTCCTGTATGGTGCGGATACGATACGTAAAGGGGGAATTATTCATGAAAGTACAGGTGAGAAATGAGGGGATGATATATCTCCCCGCACAGGCAATGGCAGCTTTTTCCATCCGAGAGCAGGATACTTTGGACTGTAGTCTTACGCAGACAGGAATCCTGCTGACACCGATCTTCCTGGCGGAGAGTATGGCCGGGGTGAAAAAAAACTAGAGTTACAGATTGAGTGTTTTGGTAAATTCAGCATTTATCGAAATGGGCGCTATCATCCGATGAAAAACAGGAAAGCGGAAGAGCTGCTCTCTTATCTTTGCTGCAACGGAGGCAAGGCGGTCAGGAAGAGAATGCTGGAGGAACTTATGTGGGCAGAGTCGGAACGAGGCAAAGCCCGGGACAGTCTGTACAAAGTGTGCGCTTTTTTGAACGGATGGCAGGAGAAGGAAGGAGTAGAGCTGCCGCTTGCAATATACAGAGAAGAGATCTATCTGGATACGGAGCTGATAGAGCTGGATCTGCAGGAGTTTGTCAAGTGTCTCGACAGTAAAAATGTGGAGGACTGGGAACGTGCGGAACGGCTTTATACGGCTCCGCTTTTATTTGAAAACAGTTATGAGTGGGTGGAGGATTATGAGGCTGTCTATGATATGGCGTACTACGAAGCGCTTGGCAGACTCTTAGTCTACTATGAAAAGCAGGGAAATAAGGAGAAAGCGATTTACTACAGCCGGAAACTGAAAGGATTCCGATAACTTTCCGATTTGTTTACGGAAACTTTCCGGGTCGCCATGCTAGACTGGTCTCATCAGACAGGAAGCGCAGCTGCAAAATGTTTGAGAAAAAGCAAAAAAAGGAGGAAATGAATTATGGCAACACCTTATGTACTTAATGTAGACCATCAGGGAACATCCTGTGGGGATTTCTGCATCTATCAGACCTATGAGGATCAGGACGAGGATATCCGGTCCCTGGTATGGTTCAGCAAGACGGCACATCCCAGAACCATGATAAAGTTCCGCTGGAATGTGGATTACAGCTTCGCCTGGTGCGAAGAGGGTGTACTGGATCCCGGTGTGATATTCCATGCATCTGAGGTGCTCAAAGCGGATCCTTCCAATACCAGTGAGAACTCCATCGCTTTCAAGCGGGAAAAGGGTGCGTATCACTTCGTGGCATCGGATCACAAGACGACCCAGGGTAAGCTTGGAATCAAATGTGACGGTTCCATCCCGGCCGGCAAGGCATCCATCGGTATCGGTATGTCCGGAAATCCTGCGTTCGCGAGACCCGCGGATCCCAACCTTCAGTATACTTTCGCACCGCATCCGAAGTATTGGATCGCGTTTGGCGATTTCGAGGAAGGCGAGGTGATCGATCTCAATCGTATGACTCAGAGATATGAGATCAAATTCCCGGTCAACCAGTACGAGAGATCCATCAGGCTTACAGCCGATAATACATGGGAGGCGGCCGACTAAGAGGCGTATATTGTCCAAAGAGAACCGGCAGGACGATTGGACTGCCGGTTCTCTGAATTTATATAAGCTTAATGCTTTGAAACGGAGAGAAAATATGACAACGATCAACATGATGATAAGCAAGTATAATTTCAAAAAAGGAGACGCCGCCCGCATACGCTATATTGTCATCCACTATACGGGCGGATTTGGTACGGCAAAAGAGCAGTGCCAATATCTGGCTGGCGGGAACAGAAACAGATCGGCGCATTATTTTGTGGGATATGAGGGAGAAATCTGGCAGAGCGTGGAGGATGAAAACATCGCCTGGCATTGCGGAGCAAAGAGTTATAAGCATTCGGAATGCCGCAATGCCAACAGCATAGGAATCGAGCTGTGCGCGCGGAAAAAAGATCAAAGCCATATAAGCGCGGAGGATAAGGACTGGTATTTTGAGGATGCCACGGTGGAGGCCGCGGTGGAGCTGACCAGATATCTGATGGGGAAATATAATGTGCCGGTTACTAACATTCTGCGGCATTATGATGTGACCGGCAAGACATGTCCCGCACCCTATGTGCATAATACAACACAGCATACCTGGGAGAAATTCAAAAAGGCTGTAAGCAGAAGAGATATTGACTGGATTGGTCTAATTAAAAAACTGTTGTATACGATCATTAAAGTTTTAGAAGAGATTTGGAAAGGCAGAAAACCGGGTGACCGGCATAAGACGCGCATTATGGGGAGGCCCGAGATGAGCGCAGATCGGATCTCGGCATACATTAGCAGTATAAATCCCGCTGCAGCCTGGTATGCAAAGCAGCTTGCAGATACTTATAT
>CAMWMO010000268.1 GCA_947175305.1 uncultured Lachnospiraceae bacterium | reverse complement strand
GCTTCAGTCCCAACGGTACTGTGTACAGCGCTCTGTCCTTGATCAGGATCAAGGCAAAGGAGAACTCATTCCAGCAGCTGAACACGTTGATGATTGCAACCGTCACCAAGATCGGCTTACATACCGGCAAAATGATACCGAACAGCGTCTTGGAGAAAGAAGACCCATCAATGGCTGCCGCCTCCTCAAGCTCCACCGGAATACCCCGCACAAAACCTTCCACCAGGAAGATCGACATGGGCAGTGCAAAGGATACATAAGGCATCAGCAGCGTGTACCAGTGATTTGACAGCCCCATCTTGGAAAAGATGATGTAAATAGGAACCATCAGCGAATGGATCGGAATCAGCATTCCCATCAGGAACATTACATACAGGGGTTTGTTCAGTATAAAATTGATTCTCGAAAGAATATAACCCACAATAAACGCGATCAGCACGATCAGAATTACGGACAGGATCGTTGTTCTCGCACTGTTGAGTACAGATTGCATCAAACGATAGTCCTTATTTGATAAGATCTTCGTATAGTTTGCTATTGTCGGATCCGTGGGCAGACCCATGATATCCGCGTTGAATACTCTCTTTTCCTTCAGAGAGGAATACAGCATCCAGATCAACGGAAAGATACAAGTCAGTGAAAAAAACCAGAGTATTACATTTATGATAACGCCCAGCACGCCTCTTTTTACTCGGGTGCCTGTTGAGTTATCTTCTACTTTTGTCATTACCATTTCTTTTGCCATAACAGATCCCCTCCTTTCTATGCGTTCGCTTTGCGGTTTTTGATCGCCTGTTTTCTTTCTTTTTCAATCTGTTTCAGATTCTTCTTCTCCTGACGATCATAGCTGTCTGTCATACAATAGTTCATGAGAAGCTGGGAACCGCCGATAACAGCCAATGCCAGTACGAAAATACCGACGGAAATACAGGAACCGTAACCTAAATTCGACTGCTCAAAGGAAACCTTATATCCATACATCGCCATAACCATAGAGGAATAGCCAGGACCACCTGATGTCATGACATAAATATTATCGAATGCTTTCATATTACCCGCAACACAGAGAGTAATACATACAAGCAGTGTATTCTTGATCAGAGGTAATACTATGTAACGTGCACGCTGTATACCTGTCGCGCCGTCAATCTCCGCAGATTCCAGCACCTCAGTGCTGATGGAAGATACCGCGGACAGGAGGATTACCATATAATAACCAACATACTGCCAAACCAGCGGAATAGATACCAGCAGCATAACCAGCTTGGGCTCGTTGAGCCAAACCTTCTGCAGATCACTCCTGCCAATGGCCTCTAAGAAGTAGTTGAGCAAACCTCTCTTGGAATCATAAATCATCTGCCAGATAAAACCGATGCAGACTGCCGAGATGGTACTCGGGAAGAAACCAAAGGTTCTGTGAATTCCCTGCAGCTTGGTCACCTTGGAATTGATCAGCAGCACAATGATGAATGCCAGACCAATCTGACCGATGATACACACAACTACCAGAAAGATATTGTGCCAGAAGGAATTCCAGAATACCGAATCTGAAAATAACTGAGAGTAGTTTGCCAGCCCACTGAAAGTTTTTACCGGGCCGCCTTTCCACTCAAAAAAGCTATAAAAAAGAGCTGCAAGAAGCGGTGCAAACACCGTAAACATATAGAGTATTACGGGTATCACCAGATATGCAGCCACAACCCATTTCTTAGGTCTAATAGATTTTAGCATAAAACCGTCCCCCATTTCCTTTTAATGCTCGTTCTGAGACACACCCCAAAAGCGAAACGAAGACGTTCTGCCGCTTCGCTAAAGCCTCACATTCCCGAAAAAGATGGGGCCGCCCGGGGGAAAATCCCCGGACGCCTTCATCTAGATTAAGTCATTATATCGAGCGCCAGCTCAATTAGTTACTGCTTAAGTATGCCTCGTAAGCTGCCTGTGTATCAGCCGCAACGGTTGCCGGATCCATATCACCGTTAACCATCTCCTGCATCTCAGTGTTCAATACAGACCATACGGAGCTGTCTACATAAGAGTCATAGATCTCACAACCCTTGTTGTCCACATAGGAGAAGTTGTAGAAATCCTGTGTGTACTGATCGAATGCGGAAAGATCTACATCGGCACTGCAGAAACCAGCCAGTGCGTAGTTAGCGCCTACATACTCGGAGAATGCAGGACCTGTCAGATACTGGCAAAGGTCGATACATGCTGCAAGCTTGTCAGGATCGGAAGCAACCTTAGCGCTGATTGCCATACCATAACCAAGACCGATGTTCTGGAACTTCTCATACTTGGTAGCGTCTGCTGCCTGAGGAAGTACTGCGAACTTAGTGGTATCCTTCTTAGGATCACCTTCCAGAGTAGCCTGGATGTAAGAAGCATCCCAGTTACCGCCGATGAATGCTGCAGCGTCGCCGGAGATGTAGTACTCACGAGCATCCTCGTTATTTACTGCATTGAAGTCCTTATTGAAGATGTTAGTGTCATGGAAGAGACGCTGTGTCTCTGCCAGTGCTGCCACGAAGTTAGCATCTTCGAAGTCGCCTGTACCTGCGATAATATCAGAGAACCACTGTGTGCCGGTGTACTGATATCCAAGGCAGGATACAAAGCAGGAATTCAGCTGCCACTGACCGGAGTTACCGAATGCGATCGTGTCGATGCCCTGAGCGCTGAAGTACTCAGCAGCCTTCTCTACGTCAGCCCAAGTGGTCGGGAAAGAACTGAAGCCTGCCTCTTCCCACATAGCGGAATCGTAGATTACTACCGTACAGGTACCACCTGTCAGAGCAGGATATGCATAGTACTTACCGCCTGCGGTGAAAGGCACCAGATAATCCATGGTGTACTGGCTTGCGTAAGGAGAATTCTTGATAGAATCTGTCATATCATACACAAGACCCTGATTTGCCCAACTGATGGTGTTCATACCCTGAAGCAGGAACACATCCGGAAGATCGTCTGCTGCTGCACGAGTAGCGATCTGTGTCTTGTAGTCATCGTTTGCAAGAACTTCCTCATCCAGTGTGATGCTGCCGTGGTCAGCCTGCCACTGTGCAAGACAGGTTCTGAAACCATCGGAACCACCATTGCCCTCAGACTCCTCAGATGTGGAGTAGTGCATGATGGAGATGTTGCCGCTGTAAGCCAGGTCACCGCTTGCTGCAGGTGCTGCCTCCTCTGCTGCAGGTGCCTCCTCCTCTGCTGCCGGAGCTTCCTCTGCTGCTGCAGGAGCTTCCTCCGCTGCGGGTGCCTCTGCTGCCGGTGCGGGATCGCTGCCGCCGCAGCCAGCTAATGTAGCTACCATAGCTGTTGCCAGTAAAATGCTTACTACTTTCTTTTTCACTTTTTCATTCCCTCCTTTAAAAAATAGATAATAACAGTAACTCGAAACGTTATGTTTTGCTTAAACGTTTTCGTAATTAAAGTCTAGCACACATTTCCCATATTGGCAACCTCTATTTTAAATTTTTTTATACATTTTATATATATTTCTCATCTTATCGAGCGTAATATCTCGATTTATCGCGCGAATCGCCTCGATGAACGAAATTTTTTCGTAAAAAAGGACAACCCCGTTGGCTGTCCCTTTCACTCTACTCCTCTGTTTTTGGTCCTTCCTGACCTGCAGGGGTTCTGTCCCGGTAAAACGCCAGCTGGTTCTTACCCCGCTTTTTAGCCTTATACAGGCCCTGATC
>CAMWMO010000267.1 GCA_947175305.1 uncultured Lachnospiraceae bacterium | reverse complement strand
ATATAATAGGGATTGCCTGCAAAGGTAGAAAAAGACTGATAAGGAGAATCTCCATAGCCTGTAGGGCCAAGCGGCAGGATCTGCCAATAGGACTGCCCCGCTTTTTCTAACAGATCGATAAAGGTATATGCCTCTTTGGAAAAGGCGCCTATTCCATACTTGGACGGAATAGCAGATACAGGCAGTAAAACACCGCTCTTTCTCATAATATCTACAAATCCTTTCCTGTCAATCGAACCGACACCTTTCGGAAATCGATTTCTATACAATCTTACACCTTTTTGTCGTAAATAGCAAGTTCGACCAGAGGCAAGACCCCTGATCGAACTTTTGTGGTCATTAACCTTTCACTGCACCCGCTGCTACACCTTTGATGATATACTTCTGGCAGGACAGATAGAAAATGATAACCGGAATAATACTCATCAGGATCAGCGCCATCGTCGCGCCCAGATCCACAGTCCCGTAGCTTCCCTTCAGATACTGGATATGAATGGGAATCGTGCGGTATTTATTGATATCAAGCACTAACGCCGGAAGCAGATAGTCGTTCCACACCCACATGATCTCCAGAATAGCCACGGAAATCATCGTCGGCTTTAACATCGGTACTACCACCTGAAAGAATATCCTCACCGGTCCGCATCCGTCGATGGACGCAGCCTCTTCCACCTCCAGCGGAATTCCTTTCACAAATCCCACAAAGGTAAATATCGCAAGCCCGGCACCGAATCCCAGATAGACGATCGAGATCGACAAAGGCGTATTCAGATGCAGTTTATCCGCCGTTTTGGACAGAGGGAACATTACCATCTGGAACGGCACCACCATAGAAAACACGCACAGGAAGTAGACCGCTTTGCAGAAAACGGAATCCACCCTCGCGATATACCACGCCGCCATAGATGTACACAACAAAATTAAAAATGTGGAGAGCAATGTGATCTCAACACTGTACAATACGCTGCTCGCAAAGGGGTAGTTACCGAAGGTCATACCCTTTATAAAGTTACTGAAACCGGCGCTCATCTCCCCGGTGGGAAGCGCAAAGGTATCGGTTTTTACATAGGTATTCTGCTTAAACGAGTTCATCACTACTGCCAGCACAGGAAGTACATAGACAATGCTGATCACAGTCAATATCACGGTAAGAATTGTTTTTGTATTCTTTTTCATTACTGCTGCACCTCCCTCTTACGTGTATAGCTCAACTGAAGCAGTCCAAGTCCCGCCACCAGAATGAAGAAAACCACTGCTTTCGCCTGCGCAACACCCTGAGAAGTCGTGTTGGAACTGTAGAATGTATTGTAAATATTGAGCGCCAGCATTTCAGTCGTCTTGATGGTCGTCCCGCCCGGCTGAATGACAAAAGGCTGTCCTCCGGTCAGCGCCAGGTTCTGGTCAAACAGCTTGAAGCCGTTTGTCAGGGAAAGGAATATACATATTGTAAAGGAACTCATTACGTTGGGAATCATTACTTTGAACAGCGTCTGCATGGAGGTCGCTCCGTCAATGCGGGCCGCCTCCAGAATATCTCCCGGCACATTCTGCAGCCCTGCAATATAGAGGATCATCATATAACCGATCTGCTGCCAGCACATCAGAATGATCAATCCCCAGAAACCGTATTTGCTCTCTAACAAGATGGAAGTCTGATAGCGGCCGAGGATACCGTCAAAGATCATCGACCAGATGTAACCCAGTACGATACCACCGATCAGGTTCGGCATAAAAAATACGGTTCGGAACAGATTGCTTCCCTTGATACCCAGTGTCAGAATATATGCCACAATAAACGCCAGCACATTGATAAAGATTACTGATACGACAGCGAACATCGCCGTATACCAGAACGCATGGCGGAAAGAAGCATCCTGAAAAGTCTTGATGTAGTTGTCAAAACCGATGAACTTCGCATCGGAAATCAAACGGAACTGGCACATGGACAGCCAGATACCCTGGATAAAAGGCCAGATAAATCCAATGAAAAATGCTATGAGTACAGGACCCATAAAAAGGATTCCCCAGCGCCTGATCGCCTTTTGAAGAGAATTAGTACTGCTAGTTTTCATGGTGTCACCCCCTGATTATATTTTTGCGATTTCATGGTATAAGCAGACTCGAAATGCTTCGAGAAAGGCGGGGCGGATAAAATACCCACCCCGCCGTCTGTTTGATATATATCAGTTTTATTTCCTTTTATTCATTTAGTTGACTGCACTGTACTCTACTGCCCAACCGTCTACAAATGCTGTGCGTACAGTCTCCCAGTTTGCATCAGACTGATCTGCGTTATACTGGTTCAGAGCGCTTACCAGAGTCGCACGATAGGAATCTACGTTAGGCTGGAAGTTGGTTGCCCAGTTCATCACATAGCATCCGTCTTCTGAGTATTTGTTAGCAGCTGCCAGGAATCCGTTGGTGGACTCTGCCGCCTGCTTATAAGGCATAACACCGAAGGTATCTACTAACTTACGGGAAGCCTCTTCGTTCGTCACACACCAAACCATGAAGTCCATCGTTGCCTGCTGATCTTCTGCAGAAGCCTTGCTGTTGATTGCCCAGCAGTTCTCTGTACCACAGTTCAATCCCGCCTTTTCCTCGCCGGAAACGCCGCAGTAGTAAGGGATCATGGTAGCGTTCGGCACATCATCCTTCACTGCTTCATATTCCCAGGAACCGTTTACGAAGAATGCTGCCTGGCCTGTCTTGAACTCGTTCTCCGCATCATGTCCGCCGGTAGCCAGTTCCTTCGGATCTGTCAGGCTGTTGTTGATGCAAAGATCATACAGGTTTTTGAAGTTATCCATGTACTTGCCGGAAATGGTTGCCGGGCACTCAGTCCAGGTTGTTCCCTCCTGCTCGTAGTAGTACTCAAGGTTTGCCATATGGCCTGTGAAGCGCCAGGAAGAAGAATCATCCATGTCGGAGGAGGAGAAAGCGTCAAAGCCAAGCTCTCCTGCACGGGAGTGAATGTCCTCTGCTACTGCCTTTAAGCCATCAAAGTTCTTGATCTCATCCATGGTGTGGCCTGCCTGCTCGATCAGATCCGGATTTACGATGATGCCGTAGCACTCGTAGCAGTAACCGATGGAAACTAACTTACCTGTCTCATCATACAGGTTATAAGCGTCTGTGTTCAGCTCGTTAGCGATCGCTGTGCCTGTCAGATCCAGAGCGTAATCTTTCCAGCTCTTTACACCTTCCTGGTTACCGATGACAAACAGTGTCGGAGGTGCGGATTTATCCATCTCAGATAACAGTGTCTGAGAATAAGTACCGGAAGCAGCGGTAACTACTTTCACTTCCACGCCGGTCTGTGCTGTATAAGTCTCTGCGATCTCCTGTAACACTTCATCGGACTCCGGCTTGAAGTTCAGCCAGTAAACCGAACCACCCTCGCCGCTTGCTGCAGGCGCTGCCGTCTCACCGGCATCTGCGCTGTCGCCTGCCGTCTCGGTAGAACCCGTATCGCCTGTAGATGCGGAACCACCGTTGTCAGAACCGCCGCAGCCGGCTAACATGGTGGAAATCATCGCTGCGCAAAGCATAGTGCTTACAATTTTCTTTTTCATTGTTTTCCCTCTCCCTTTCCGTGTAAGAATAAAGTTGTTTGTTTCGGAATTGTTCTCGGTAACGATTTCGGTATCGGTATCGGTATCGTCCCCGGTAACGTTTCCGTTTTCTTGGGTTAAGTATATAACC
>CAMWMO010000266.1 GCA_947175305.1 uncultured Lachnospiraceae bacterium | reverse complement strand
TTCCTACACTCTGTCCATTGCTTTGTTTTTCCTGGGATTTGGTTCCCATGAGGTCGTCAAAAGAGGATTCGTCCTTTTTCTTCTGCCGCTCCTCCCGCTTCGCCTCGATCTGGTGCTGGCGAAGCTGAATCTCCAGTTCACTGATCTGTTTTTGGATCTCCTGCCGCTTTTTCATCTTAGCATCTGCGGTCATTTCCTCATTAGCAGAAATTTCACGTAAATCATTTTGCAGTTTTTCTATTTGCTTCTGCAGATCCATGCTGACTGAATCCATTTGTCCACCTGCGCCCATTCCTGTTGTGCCTGGCTGCATCCCTGCGCCGCCGATTCCACTAATATTCATAGCAACCTCCTTGTCTTGTATAACGTATTGTAAGAGTATGTGGGGATTCGTTTTTGCCCGCATAACCCTCTGTGTTATTGTGTCATATTTTATTTCGGATGGCTCTACTTTTTTTAAAGCGGTGATGTTGTGGGAGGGCGTTTATCGGTTGTAAGTGATTCCTCCGTGATCTGCAGCATCACTCGGAGCACGCACCGCTCCTCTTCCTCGCAGATTTCCTTGCCGATCTCGATATCGCCCAGATATTTCCGGGCCACATGGCGGATACTGATAAGACCGAAGCCGTGGCCATCCTCAGTTTTGGAGCTGCAGGGCAGACCGGTTGCGGGATCCGGCTCCAGATTTCCAGTGTAGCTGTTGGACACTTCGATGATATACATATTTTTTCTTCGGTAAGAAGAGAGAGAAATGTTTTTTGTCTTATTAGAGTCAGTCTGCTCCCGCTCCACCGCTTCAATGGCATTGGATAAGGCATTGTTTAAGATAATGCTTACGTCAAAGGAATTAACTGAATCAGTCATTGGATAGTGAAAATCGCAGGCAAAAGTGATTCCTTTCTCTTCCATCTCTTTTTTTCTGCCGGAGAGGATCACGTCAGTCACGGGGTTCCCGCTTGCAATATCTCCGGAAACACTTTGTATTTCCTTTCTCAGGGTCCCGGCATATTGTTCCGCGGCCTCATATTCTCCGTTGTTGTAGAGTTGTTCCAGGGTCATGAGATGATTCCCCATGTCATGACGCAGACCGCGCAGATCCCGGTAAAGTCGTTCCACCTCACTGATATGACTTTGCAGATCCGCCATCTGTGTAGAAAAAATTTCCTTCTGTCTTTCTTCCTCCTGCTGGGTTTTCCACTGGCGGAATACATAGGTTATCACAAAAATTACAGCGAAAGAGAACAGTGTAAACAACAGCATGATTAGGTCATAACTTCCTATAAGGTCATAAACGTATTTTCCATTTGTATCCCGTTCGTAAATGTAACTGTAATAGCGGGTCAAACCGTAGGAAACCACTCCTAACAGGGAAGGTACGGAGAGTAGCAAAAATTCTTTATTGCTCATGGGTTCACGTCCGCGTCCGTAGGACCACAAAATGCATCTGACAGCACCATAGAAAAATATAAAAGTTAAAAGATCATATCCCAAAAATGTCATGATCACATCTAATAGAAAAAAAGAGAATTCGCTTGCTGACATAGATAAAAAAGAACGAATCAGGATGTCATAAATTCCAGTGATGCAATAGACAGCAGTGCGGTATGCCTGTGATTGCAGACAGAAAAAAGTGACAGCGACAAAAAGCTTCTGGGCGATATGTTCCCTGTCAGTCAGATACATCACGAAAAATATAGCCGCCGTGCCCAAAGCATAGGCCAGCATGGGATTCTTCCATGGTATAAAATCAAAAAAGAGCATAATGGCCGCATAAACGCCGCCGGTCAGCCATGCTTTGGATTTGCGGTTCAGAAAAGGTCTTGTCCAGACTACACAGCAGTATGCGTCTATCAGGGCATCGCAGATGCAGTCGATTAAAGAAATGATATTATGGTAGAACTCTGAGTAAGCAAATGCTGAATTTCCCACTATTTTTTCCTCTGTCGGTTGATATACTGCATATACTGCTGTACGAATCCGGAGAACTGTTTTTTTGATAAGAGCGCCGTGCCCTGCTCCAGCCAGATCGTGGTGGCGGTGTATTTCTCCACATATTTCAGATTTACCAGATAAGCCCGATGGGTGCGGTAAATCTCCGCCCCGGCCTGCTCAGAGAGATCTGTCAGCTTTCCGTAATATTCGATATCGCCGTCTAATGTGTGCAACATGACCTTTCGATTAAAGACTTCTGCGTAGATGATGTCTGAGAGAAAGACTTTTGTAGAGAGGCCGCCTCGCTTAACGAGAAGAATTTTCGAGTCTTCTTGGTTTTCCAGTGGTTTCTCCGATTTACGTTGTGCTTCTTTTATTTCTGCCAGATTCTGTAGCTGCTGCAGGGCTTTATTCAGGACTTCCTGCAGTTTTTCGTCAGAAAAAGGCTTGATCAGATAATGCAGTGCGTCCACATCGAAGGCCTCATAGACATATTCTGACATAGCTGTCACAAAAATCAGAATAGTATTCTCATGACGTCTGCGCAGTTCTCGTGCAATCTCCATTCCGTTTTTCCCGGACATCTGAATATCCAGAAAAAGAACATCCGGTGCCGGAAGCGCCAGCATTTCTTCCCCGGAATCACAGCAGACGATCCGGCAGAATCTGTTTCTGTCTGCACAGAACTTCTCTATTTTCTGCCGCAAGAGCTTCTGCAGCGTCTTGTCATCATCACAGATCATGATGGTTATGGGTTTCACTTTAAGCCTCCTGCCTTTCGGATAACAGTTCCATCGGCTCCCGTTGCAGGCTCCTGTTTATTTTACTCCAGGCGATCCCCGTACCGGACACAGCGATCAGCAGGGTGCAAAAAACTGCGGTGGAACCTGTCGTTGACGATTCTTTCACTTCTATCCCATTTATCTCATTTGCCGTTTTAACTGTATAAGTTTCATCATAGTAGGTTTCTCCGGTATTTTCCACAGAAAATCTGTCGGACAGCTTAACGCCTGACATAGAACCGATCATGCTTCCCAGTAGAACCAGCAGAACAAACCCGGACAGGGCGGACCATCTGCACTGAGCCTTCTTCATACCCAGGGAACGCTCAATGGCCGTGCGTTCCGCCTGTTTCGTGATAAACAGGTGGCTGAAGAAAAACAGCAGAAGCATGGTTAGGATCATACCCGCCGCAAGCAGACACAGAGAAAGCTTTTTCATATTATCAATGCCCGCCTTCAGCTGGGAATATCCCATATCGTAGAAGGTGAACTCCAGTTTATCAGTCCCGTACTCAGCCCATCCTTTCAAAAATGTGTCAATACTTCCGTTAGGGATCTGGAAGGAGGAGGTGGCGTCTGTCATGGGTCCGCAGGACACAAGGTTCTTTTCGTTCCGTGCCTCAATGGATTCCATGGGCACGATCAGCTCATCGGCTCCCGGATCAAAGATACTGTCCGTACCACTGACCGTCACGTCATAGATCCCCACTACCGTATACTCAGAAGTCTCAAACACTTCAAGGGGTTCACCCGCCGTGTCGACCAAACCGCCGTAAAAGCTGATTCCCCCGTCCAGCCAGAATCTTCTTCCCGCATTCAGCCGGGTATCCGTGAGCAAAAGCTGTACCTTCACAGAATCACCGAGAGACAGCCCGTTATTCTCCATAAATGTTTTGGGCGCAAGACATACCTTACTGCCGGAAGCGTACTCTTCCTCATTGATGTCACGGCATTCACAGATATAAGCCTGCCCTTTATAAAAAGGCATGAGC
>CAMWMO010000265.1 GCA_947175305.1 uncultured Lachnospiraceae bacterium | reverse complement strand
GATATGAACATAGATTTAGGAGAAATGAAACAGATTAAAGAAAGCTTTTATACTTATTTCAGACAGGATTGTTCGTTGTTTCCTGATGTTGATCAAACATTGAAAACACTCTCTGCGGAAGGGATAAAGATAGGCACCTTTTCGGATGTGGCATATGGCATGGATAACACATATGCACTGGAGGATATAGCTTCCATCATAAAGTATATAGAATATCCTTTTACATCAAATGATGCCGGATACAGGAAACCATGCACAAAAGGATTAGAGATGCTGAGTGAAAAAATGCAGGCAGATCTATCGGACATTGTGTTTGTAGGTGATGAAGAAAAAGATATGGTCTGTGCAAGAAATGCAGGAGCATATGCGGTTCTTATCAATAGAGACGGCGTTGTCAAAGATTATGGCCAGGACAAGATGATACATACTTTAATAGAGCTGTTTCAATTATTTCCTTTACATAATTCATGAGCAAATATTAAGGAGCATCTACATGGAAACGAGCACAAGAACTTATCAATCCGGAGAATTACTGAAAAGATTTCTCCCCTATTATAAAAAGTATTGGAAAATAGTGGTCATCGACCTGTGTTGTGCAGGCTTAACTACGATCTGTGAGCTGGTACTGCCGATGATTATCCGTTTTATCACCAATACCGGTATGAATGATCTCACGTCATTGACTGTATCAGTCATTGTAAGGCTGGGGGCGCTGTATCTGTGTCTGCGCATCGTCGATACGGTGGCAAATTTCTATATGGCGTACACGGGCCATGTGATGGGGACACAGATTGAGACGGATATGCGGCGGGACGCTTACAGTCATTTGCAGAAGCTGTCGGATACATACTATAACAACACAAAAGTCGGACAGATCATGGGGCGGATCACCAATGATCTTTTCGATGTGACAGAATTTTCCCATCACTGCCCGGAGGAGTTTTTTATTGCGGGGATCAAAGCGGTGATCTCCTTTATCATTCTGGCGCGGATCAGTCTGGGATTGACGCTCATTATTTTTCTGATCGTACCGATCATGGCAGTGACTTGTATCACGATCAATCTGCGTATGCGGGAGGCCTTTCGTAAACAGCGGGTGCAGATCGGCGAGCTGAATGCGCGCATTGAGGACAGCCTTCTGGGGCAGAAGGTGGTAAAGGCTTTCACCAACGAGGAGAAGGAAAAAGAAAAATTTGAGCAGGACAACCTCGACTTTTACCTGATTAAAAAGGAGACCTATAAATTCATGGCATTTTTCCAGACCACCACAAGAGCCTTTGATGGATTGATGTATCTGGTACTTCTAGTGGCGGGCGGCATTTTTATGATAAAGGGAAGGATCGCGCCGGCGGATCTGGTGGCCTATGTGATGTATGTGACGACGCTGATCGCTACCATCCGCAGGATCATCGAGTTTGCGGAGCAGTTCCAGAGGGGCATGACGGGAATCGAGCGGTTTGTACAGATCATGGACAGTGATATCGAGATTTTTGACGAACCGGATGCGGTGGAATGTGTGCGCCCTGAGGGAAATATTGCGTTCCACAGTGTGAGCTTCGAGTATCCCGATGACCATAACGTAGTATTCCGGAATTTGAATTTAGATATTCATGCGGGAGAAAAAATCGCGATCGTGGGGCCCTCCGGCGGCGGCAAGACAACGCTTTGCAATTTGATTCCCCGATTTTACGATATAAATGAGGGCGAAATTCTATTGGATGGTGAGAACATTCATCATTATACGATTAAGAGTCTGCGGCAGAATATCGGTATGGTACAGCAGGATGTGTACCTTTTCTCCGGCACGGTTTTTGAAAATATTGCCTACGGCAGGGAGAACGCCACAGAGGCAGAGGTGATCCAGGCGGCAAAGCAGGCAGGCGCCCACGAGTTTATCACAGCCCTTAAAGATGGGTATCATACTTATGTGGGAGAGCGCGGCGTGAAGCTCTCCGGCGGACAGAAGCAGCGGATCAGCATTGCCAGAGTCTTCTTGAAAAATCCGCCGATTCTGATTCTGGATGAGGCCACTTCTGCGCTGGATAATGAGAGTGAATTTCAGGTGGCGAAATCGTTGGAGGCGCTTGCCAAAGGAAGGACAACCATTACCATCGCGCACAGATTGTCCAGTATCCGGAATTCTGACAGGATTTTAGTGCTGACAGAGGAGGGGATCGTGGAGGAGGGCACCCACGAGAGCCTGCTTGCACTCGGCGGTATTTATCACCACTTTTATGTGACGGCGAATGAGTTGAAGTAGTGAGGGTGTAATATTATGAGAAAAACTATATATATCACAAAAAAACTTGTTATTATCATTTTGCTTCTTGTGATTGGCGGATGCAGTACGCTTTACGGGATACTATCTTTGTATAGGGAGCTTCGATGTGTCCCGATTGAGGAGCTCTCCATGGACAACTATCAGGAGGGAGCCTACGTTGCGGGTACGATTGATTCCTTACTGACGATCAATGCGGGAGGTGTAATTTTAGGAGAATCTGTCGGTCTTATCACTATGGGACCAACCTATCACTGTTATACGATTCCGATGGCGGATTCCCACTATATCAGGATTATGCTTCCGGATGAAAATACGGTCGATGCCTTGGAGGATTTGATCGAGGGAGAGGGTGAGGGCGTGTATGTGGAAGGGCAGATTGTAAAAGAGATGAAAGAGCGCAATATGCAGTGGTATGAGAGAAGTGAACAGCTCGAGGATCCAGAGGAAGAAATATTGGGCGATTATGTGATCAAACAGATTTCTTTTAGTAAAAGGCGTAATGTTCTATACTTTGGAATTGGATTATTAGTAGTCATGATTTTGGCCATATGGAAATGGAAAATAATATCTGATGATTTTGTTGTGGAGAGCATAAAATGAATGAAAGCAGTCAAACAGAACATCATATATTGATCATTGAAGACGATGTCACGCTGGCAGGCGGTTTGTGCAGAGCCTTGCAGAACGAGGGGACAGAAACCTTGTACTGCACAACTCTTGGTGAGGCGAGGGAACTGCTGGAGAAACAGCAGACGTCAGGAGAGCAGTATACTCTTGTGTTACTGGATGTGAATCTGCCTGACGGAAACGGATTCGATTTTTTACAAGAGATTAAAAACAAATATGACATATGCGTCATAATGTTGACTGCCAATGATATGGAGACAGATATTGTGGCGGGACTGAATGCCGGAGCGGACGATTATATCACGAAGCCCTTCAGTCTGGCAGTGCTGCGGGCGCGGGTGGATACTCAGCTTCGCCGGGTGGCGCAGAGCAGGGCGGCGGTGGACAGTGCAAGAGGCGGATATGCGGCGGCGGGAAGCACGGTAAATGACGGCACATTGACTGGCATATGGGAGACAGAACAGGATATTGTAATTGATGATTATAGTTTCAATTTTTCGCAGATGCTCTTTAAGCATGGGAAAGAGCGGATCGAGCTGAGTAAGAGCGAGCAGAAGCTGCTGCGTGTTTTCATAGAAAACCGGGGCATCACGCTGACCAGAGAGAAGCTGCTCGATCATATCTGGTCTGTGGATGCGGAGTTTGTAGATGAAAATACGCTGTCTGTCACGGTCAAGCGTCTGCGGGACAAGCTGGGTGCGCAGGACCGGATCAGGACGGTGTACGGGATTGGATATCGGTGGGAGTAGAGCATGACAGAGGATAGAGCGATCATTGTTTTCATCATTGGCATATTGTGTCTGATCCTG
>CAMWMO010000264.1 GCA_947175305.1 uncultured Lachnospiraceae bacterium | reverse complement strand
ATATTAAGCCGGACGTGGTTCTTTATGAAGAAGGACACGATCAGAATATTCTTTCGGGAGCTATTCGTGCCATCAGCGAAGAGGATGTTTTGATCGTGGGCGGCACTTCGCTGGCGGTATATCCGGCGGCGGGGCTTTTGGACTACTATAACGGCCATAAGCTTGTTCTTGTCAATAAAACCCCGACTGCCAGGGACGGTATTGCGGATCTGGTGGTGCAGGGAAGTATCGGGGAAATTTTCTCCCAGCTATAGGATAGTTTTTTTGGTATGATCGGATCGAGCGGCAGGAGGAAGGCATGGACATTCAGGTAGGCGATATTCTGAAAATGAAAAAACAGCATCCCTGCGGTTCCTCAGAGTGGGAGGTGCTGCGTATCGGTGCGGACTTCCGCTTAAAATGCAGAGGATGTGAGCACCAGATCATGATCCCCCGGCCTAAAGCGGAAAAAAATGTGCGGGCAGTCAAACGACCGGGCGGAGAGGATACCTGAACGAGATTGGAAGATAGCGATGGTAAAGCGAAGAGCTGTGCTTGCGGCACAGAGTCTGAAGAAATTTATATGGGAACACCGCTTGGCATTATTGCAGGGGATTCCTGCACTGCTGCTGTTTTTGTCTGCCACCTATCGGCTGTCGGAAATAAGCCAGCCGATTCTGTTTAACGATGAGATCGGGTACTGGTCTAACAGCGCTTTCTTTATGGGGGATGACTGGACCTCAGTGACCGGACAGATCGGCTACTATTCCTATGGGTATAGTCTGTTGCTTATCCCCCTCAGAGTGCTGGCGGGGTGGTTTTACTGGGGCAGCGATACACTGTATCGCGCTGGTATTGTGCTGAACGGTGTGTTTCTTGTCATGAGCTATGTGATTGCGCTGCAGCTGGCGAAACGGTATCTCCCGGAGATGAACCGGCTGATCAGAACTGCGGCGTGCTTTACCGTTTGCACCTATTCGACCTATCTGGTGTATGCGCATATGACTTGGACGGAATGTACGCTGCTGTTTTTTTTCTGGGTCTTTCTCTATGTGATGATGCGGCTGACGGATCACCCGACAGTAGGAAACCATATTGCGTTTGCGGTCATTTCCTTCTATTTGTATACCGTGCACCAGCGTGCGCTGGGTATTGTAGTGACAGCAGTGTTGATCGTGCTGGCCATGCGTCTTTTTAGATTGAACAGAATGCGGGATACGACGGCGTTTTTGGGCTGCCTGTATCTGTACAGTCTGATTCACGCTATGGTCAAATGGAATCTACAGCATGTGAATTACCTGGGGGAAGAGTCGGAGAGTCTGCGTGAGCTTGCAGGCCATGCGTTCACTAGGACTTCGGTATGCTTGTTGGCGGCGGGGATTATCCTGCTGTTTCTCTTATATCTGATAGAGAAAAGAAAATATAAAATCCTGCTCATACTTATGGCAGCGGGGATACTCTTTATGGCAGTGGTATTCTGGCATTATGCCAGGGGCGTTGGACAGACAGAGGAAGCGTCCGTAGAGGGTATGCTCGCCGGGAGCGGAGATTTGACGGCGGCGGAAACCAGAATCTCGAGAAATGACTTCTCTGGTCAATGGGGCGTGATACGGAATCTCTTTACCGTCAACGGTCTGCTTCGTCTGGGGATCAGCATGGTGGGCAAGTGGTTCTATCTGGCTTCCGTGTCGGGCTTCGTGATCTGCTGGGGGATCATGGGACTGTTTCAGAGCGCGTTCTTCCTGTGCAGGGATACCCTGCGCCGGACCTTCACGGCGCATAGAGAGCGTCTCTGGTTTCTGGGAGTGCTTCTGGCATGGCTTTCTACCTTTATGATCAGTGCGATCTACAAGGAGGGCTTTTATAAGAATGACGACCTCTTTAATGGCAGATACGTGGAGTTTACCATTGGTTTTTTATTGTTGTACAGTCTGAATCGTCTGATAAATGACAAAAAATGGGTACGCAAGGCGCTGATTATCATGCTATTATATATAGCAGCGGGACATCTGTGCCAGAACGCCATAGATGTGGTCGGCAGAACGGAGTTTGAGCTGGCACACTGTATCATGTTCGGGCGGATGATCTGGAACTATGAAGTGCCTGTCGGCAAGGTACGGGTGGTGGAAGGATATATTTTTCCGCTTGCCATTTGGTTTTTTGCGATTTTAAAGCTGTTGAGAGAAAGGTTTCCGAGAATTGCGGTGGCAAGGACCGTTCTGGCGCTTATGATCCCTGTTGTTGCATGGACCTATCTGGGCAAGTCTATCGTGGATCACTATGTGGTGGTCAGGAATGAAAAGCAGGCGGAGCCACTGCCGCAGTTTGCCACCTGGATCAATGTGTTGGGAAGAAGCGGCGGACAGAAGGTATACTATGTACTGGATTCGGCCAATCAGAGATATGCCGGTGCACTGCAGTACATGCTGCAGGAGAAGCCTGTCACGGTGGCGTGGCTGGAAGGAGTGTCCTTTACGGAAGATGCGTTCTATGTGGTGCGGCAAGATTATAGGGATATGGATAAAGTGACAGAAAACTGCGAGATCGTTATGTCCTCCAGGGGCTATATGCTTCTTATCAATAAAGAGCAGGAACTGATGGAGAGATGGCGGCCTTTTACAGAGTGATACGGAATTCAGGAGGCATCCGATGAAACTGATCATACAGATACCATGCTATAATGAGGCTGAGACGCTGGCGATCGCACTGGACGCTTTGCCGAAACAGATAGCCGGTGTGGATGAAATAGAATATCTGATCATCAATGACGGCAGCAGTGATGACACGGAGAAAGTGGCGCTGGAGTGGGGTGTTAATTACATCGTTCATTTTAAGCGCAATCTGGGTTTGGCCAAGGGGTTTCTGGCTGGAATCGACCTGGCGCTTCGTCATGGGGCGGATATCATCGTCAACACGGACGCGGATAACCAGTACTGCGGAGCGGATATTGAAAAACTGATTCTTCCTATTTTAGAGAAAAAAGCCGATATAGTGATCGGTGAGCGGCCCATCGAGGAGATCGAACATTTTTCCTGGGTCAAGAAAAAATTGCAGCGGTTCGGCAGCTTTGTGGTGAGAATGGCATCCAAGACCGACATACCCGACGCTCCCAGTGGTTTCCGCGCCTACAGCAGAAAGGCGGCGATGCGCGTCAATGTACATAATGAGTACACCTATACGCTGGAGACCATCGTGCAGGCGGGCAGGAATAAGATGGCGATCACTTCGGTGCCTGTGAACACAAATCCGGAACTGCGCAAGTCCAGGCTGATGCATTCCATCTTCGATTATGTGAAGAAGTCCATGCTGACGATTCTGCGGGCGGTGCTGATGTACAGGCCCCTTCGAGTGTTCACCCTTTTGGGAGCAACCGCTATGGCGGGAGGTATTGCAATCGGGGTAAGGTTTCTGATTTTCTTCTTTCAAGGCAACGGCGGCGGCCATACCCAGTCCCTGATTCTGGCGGCGATGCTTATTATTATCGGCAGTCAGACCTTTGTGACAGGCCTGCAGGCGGATATCATATCGGCGAACCGCAAGCTGCTGGAGGATATGCAGTACCGGATCAAAAAATTGGAATTCGCGCTTCTGGATCCGGAGGGCAGGGCAATCACAGAGCGAGGGGAGGAGCCGCCAGAGTAGCTTTTTGACCGCTATAGATAGTGGATAAGCAGGAAAATAGTACTAAAGTTTCGGTATTATGATGTTTTTTCCATAAAAAACTCATCAAAATATACAAAAATCTATT
>CAMWMO010000263.1 GCA_947175305.1 uncultured Lachnospiraceae bacterium | reverse complement strand
AAGCCGACTGTATCCTGGCAGGCAGAATGAAAAAAAAGCCGATGGCGATACCGAAGGCCAGACCAAGTCCCAGATTCCGCAGCGAAGTTACACCTCTGCCCTCTTTCATATTGACAGGCTGGATGATCGTCTCATTGCCGCTCTGATACTTAATGATCTCCTCCGATTTTTTCTGCTTTTTCGAGGCATTCTTGACGCCCTCCTCCGGAAGAAGCATCTCGTCTACTTCCTTCAGATAACGCAGGGTCGCCGTATTGTTCGCATCGATCTCCAGACATTTGGTGAGCTCTCTCTTCGCCTTCTCCCACTCCTCGCTGTTGATATACAAAAGCGCCAGAAGCTGATGCGCTCTGATAAATTTCGGGTTTAAAGAGAGCACCTTTTTTAACTGGATCACTGCCAGATCAAGACTGTCCTGATTGCAGTAGGTAAGCGCCTGATTATACTTCTTAATGGTCTGATTGATCGTATCCAGACGGTTCTGATTGGTCTGGATCATGTTGATATAATCGTCCGCAATATTCTTCTTCGGACGCAGATTTTTACTGATGACCCACTCACTTAAGGCAGCCACCACCTCGCCGGTCTCAAAGTACACCAACCCTAAGAGATTCCGGGCTTCTACATTATTTTTATCAAATTTAAGACTCTGCCGCAAGCTCGTGATCGCACCCGTCAGATCCCTGACGCCGGCCCGTTCCAGTCCATCGTTATAAAAACGATTCGAAATATATATAATCCTTTTATAAAGGGTTACATCGGCACCGCAGTTCGTGCAAAAATCGTGCTCGGACAGTGTACAGCCACACCGATAAC
This sequence comes from uncultured Lachnospiraceae bacterium, assembly GCA_947175305.1. GTDB lineage: Bacteria > Bacillota > Clostridia > Lachnospirales > Lachnospiraceae > UBA3282. The sequence continues at coordinate 2,916 of CAMWMO010000263.1, read as the reverse complement.
AAATCATCTATGCCAATCCTCTATTCTCCTGCTTTCTTCGATTCCTTGACGATCTTGACCATCAGGTCTGCCATATCCGTCAGATCCTGATTGTAGATCGCCTCCTCCGCGTCCTCTACTTCCAGACTGGGGTGAAATTTTTTCAGTTCCTCTTCAAAATTGATCATCTTTAAGGCTCCTTAAAAGGGCTTTCACTTCGCCCACCAGATATAATGAACCGACAATATACACCTCATCCCTCTCCTCTTTCTGTCCAAGCAGCGTCTTAAGCGCCGCCTCAAGCGTGTCGTAAGCCTTTATGGGGATTTCTGTATATTGTCCAAACGTATCAACAAGTTGTCTAAGCGGCAATGCGCGTTCGTTCTGCAGGGATGTCAGAAAAATCTTATCAAAAAGAGCTTTCCCGGCAAGCAGCGCCGCCGCTTCCTGGTATTGCTTGTCCCGCACCGTGGAATAGAGAAGCATCCGTCTGCCCGCGCAGGAGCGCTGCTCCACCGTCTCTAAAAAGGCACGGATCCCATCCACGTTATGAGCGCCGTCCACATACACCGACGGCCGTATCTCCTCCATTCTGCCCTCCCAGAAGGTTTCCCGGATCCCGTCCTGTAAAACCGGAAGTGTGATCCGTTCCTCCTGTAAAAGTGTCAATGCACTCGCAGCAAGCGATGCATTTTCCACCTGATAGAGTGCAGAGGTAGACACAGTAAAACCAATATAATCATAATAGTGTAAATGAAGAGAAAAATCAATCGTTTTATTTTTAATCTTTATTTCTTTTATCGCAGTTTTCTTCAAAGGAAACGTTTTGGCGCCGACTTCCCGCGCACAGGCTTCTATGACCCCGCTCACCTGCTGCTGCCTGTCCGGATAGACGACAGGCACGCCCTTTCGCAGGATCCCTGCCTTTTCCGCCGCGATCTCAGACAGCGTCTCACCCAGATATTCCATGTGATCATAGCCAATCGAGGTCAAAATGCACAGTTCTTTTTCCTCCACCACATTGGTGGCGTCAAGCCGTCCGCCAAGCCCGGTCTCTAAAACCACATACTCCACCCCGTGCTTTTCAAAGAGCACCATCGCCATAAAAAAGAGATATTCAGAAAATATCGGGCGATAGGCCGCCTCCGCAAGCTCTTGCGGCAGACATGCAAGCGCCTCCGTCACCACAAGAAAAGCCCAGAGGAACTCTCCCTCCGCTACCATATCTCCGTCGATGACAAACCGCTCCCGCATGGTCAGCAGATGAGGCGAGGTAAATCTGCCGCAGGAAATACCTGCCTTTTTCAGGACAGAACACAAATAAGCACAAACAGAACCCTTTCCGTTTGTGCCTGCCACATGCACCACCTTACTCTTCCGGGCCGGATATCCCAGATGCTCCCAGAAGCGTTCGGTATTTTCCCTGCTGTATTTGGAGGAAAATTTAGGGGTGGCGTTAATATACTCTTCCGCCGCCCCATAAGTATCAAAAATTTCTTTCATGTTTTGCCGCATCAACTGTGTACAATGACCGTTCCCTCGATCACACCCTTATCCGCCGAATATCTCATAAAACAGGTATTCCGGTCAAGCGTCATCTGCTCGGCGTTGATACCGATCACCACATTCCGGTAAATATTGCCATCCACCTTGATGAAGGACTCTCTGCCCTCCTCCATTGTGGTCTCCAGCGCCTCCCTTTCCTGACCGACCTTATCCAGCTCTGCGAAATACTCATCCTTCAAATGGTTCCACTCTAAAAGACTGTTCTCCGTAGCCCTGGAGGTACTCGTTCCGCGCATACGCTTTTCGCGCAGGGCCTCCGTCATGGTATCCACCAGCTTGGAGAGCTTCTCCTTAATGTCCGCCTCCCGGCGTCTCGCTTCCAGCAGCTTGTCAAAGGACTCCGGGGCATAGCCGCAGTGCAGGACTGTTTTCAGCTCCACATCATTACCCGCCGTCATGACCTCAATGCTCTTGAGCGCATGCGTGTAACCGCCGATGATGGCGCCTCTCTTACCAGTGGTGATCACCTTATCCTTGGCGTTCACCTTAGCATTCAAGATGACATTGGACTGTACCAGGCCACCCGCATCCACCGTGGTATTCTCTATAAATTCAGCATATACATTTCCTCTGGCAGAAATCTTACCGCCGCCCTGAATACCGCGCGATAGCATCACATCGCCTCCGGCAAACAGCGTCGCCGGACCCGTAGTGCCGTGGACCTCTATATTTCTTCCGGCGCGGATGACGATACCGCCCTCCACATTGCCGTTAATGATAATGTCACCAAAAAACTCTATCTTACCGATGATCGCATCTACATCCCCCATGATCTCATGGACATTCTGAATATCGATCTTACCGTCCTTGACTTCAATCTTGCCATCGCTCTGGGCATAATAAATGCCGTTTTCTCTGGTGATTCCTTTCCCCCTCATGGGAGGCAGGTCTCTGACAGGAGACGCCTTCATCTCACCGCCCATCACGGTATAGCCATCCTCACCCTGTACCGCATAGTGATAGATTGCCACCTTATCGCCCTTATGCACATTCTGCAGGGCGCTCATGCTGGAGTAATCCACCGAGCCGTCCTCATTGACCTTGGGCCCGCTGTGCTCTTCCGGCGCAAAAAGATACTCAAAATAGCCATCCGTTCCGGGTTTGGTCTCCGCCCCCTTAGCCACCAGGATCTCTCTGTTATAGACCTTTTTCTTGATCATAGCCGAGAGATTAGAACTATGGAACCCCTTGACCACACCGCTCTGCTCCAGATACCTCTCCAGTTCCCGTTTCGTATAGGTCTGACCTTTATCGGGAGGCGTAAGGTAGAGCCACGCTGCCATCTCATCATCATCCACCCGCAGATAAGTGCCTTCCGCCAGATTCGTTTCAATGACAGGCGGCTCTTCTTCTCCGGCTGCCGCTGCTGCC
>CAMWMO010000262.1 GCA_947175305.1 uncultured Lachnospiraceae bacterium | reverse complement strand
AGATAGCCCCGTCTCCGCAGGAGCAGGCGTCAGCAAAGCTGATGATCCACTTTACATGGGGCGCATACTTCTTTAAGAGTTTGATGCTCATGGAGATTGCCCGGCTCTCGCTATTCCTTGGAAGGACGCTGTCAAAAGCCATCCGGTTTAATTCCAGATACTCATTCCAGCCAGTCCCCGCCACCAGCGGCAGGATTTTTGATTTGTTCAGGCTCGGCCCGTAAGACATAACGCCATGAAGCTGTCCGTCCAAAAATACACCGAAATGCAGACAGCTATTGTTTACCACGGTGCCGCTGTAATGGTGCCGCCGCATGAAGGGGTTTGCCACCCTGCCGGGGATCACTTTCAGACTAATTTCTTTTGCTCTGCCCATTGCCGCACCACCTCATAAACGCCGTTGCCCTTCCGGTTCTCATTGCCGAAGGTCTCCCCGACCTCCTCATGGGTATGGACGTAATCAATGCAGGCCATGATAAGCTCCGCCTGTTTGTCATGCAGGGTCAGGCTGATCTGCTGGTAGGGCTTTTTCTCGCCGGAATCCAGCGTAAACTCCTCGCCAAACTCCTCTTCGGAAATACTCTCAAATCCAAAGACGGTCAAATCCTGCGCAATGTCGGCCAGCTCCAAAGGGAGCAGGTCAACGTCCCAGCTCGCAAGCTCTCCCACCTTGTTATCCACCAGCCGGAAGGCTTTGATCTGTTCGTCGGTCAGCTCGTCGGCAATGACGCAGGGAACCGTGGAAAGGCCAAGCCTGCCCGCCGCCTTATATCTGGTATGCCCGGTGATGATCTCATGGTCGGCAGAGATCACCAGAGGGACAAGAAAACCATACTGCTTGATACTGGCCGCCACTGCATCCACCGCATTATCATTCTTTCTCGGATTATTTTCGTAAGGGTGTACCTCCTCCAAAGGAAGCTGCAAAATATTCATGTTCGACCTCCGTTAAAATTATCTTTTAACCGCCGCGCCGGGCGGAAAGGAGCTTCTCCATCATATCGTCGTGGGGTGTATCCCCTTTGTACTCGGCGGAACAGTTCTCCCGGACGACCTGATATATCTGATACCACAGGTTGTTGGCCTGCTTGGAAAAACTCTGGCTCATGGAAACATAGGGCGAGGGAATGGCATTCCCTGTGGTCGGGTGCTTCGCCAGAAAACCAAACTCCGAGATTGCCTCCTCGCACTGTATCCAGCGTGAGATTGCCATAGCGTACTGCTCCAAAATCTGCGGCGGTATCAGGTAGGCACAGCTCCGCTCATTGAGCCATACCCATGTGCGCTTGTATATCTCAACGGCAAGAAGCTCCTTCCCGTTTTTCTGCCGGGCCGCCAGATAGTCACGGGGCGGCGGCATCTCCTCCCCTTGGAGGCTGGCCGTATCCGAAAACTCCATGACCGTCAGCTTGCGCTTGCCGGGATTGCCCTCCATGATCTTATCCGACAGGGCTTTTTTCTTCTGGCCCGCGCCAATGCGGGCTCCGCCGTGGCCGTTTGCCATAGGGCCGCCACCTCCTTCCTTGAATCTGCGGGTATATACCCAACTTGAAAGCGCGATTTTTCACGCGATAGCCCCCGCCCGCTACCCGTGGGGCCTGTTTTTGAGATTTGCTCTCCCCCAGCCATCAGTGCCGCCGTTCCCATCGTCCGCCCTCACGGGCCGTGATCTCGGAATGATGTTTCTTACATAACGCCATCAGGTTTTCCTCCGCATGGGTGCCGCCCTTCGACAGAGGCTTAACGTGGTGGACTTCCTCGGCAGCGGTCAGCTTCCCTTCCTGCTGGCACTTCTCGCACATGGGATGTTTTGACAGGTATCCATCCCGAATCCTCCTCCATGCGCGGCCATACCTGCGCTTGCTCTCCGGGTCGCGCTCGTGCCTGTTATAATGCGACGTGATAATTTTCTGGTGTTCCTCGCAGTACCTCCCGTCCGTAAGGCGCGGGCATCCCGGATAGGAACAGGGACGCTTGGGTCTGTATGGCATAGCGGCCTCCTCCTTTCATGGCATAGAAAAAGCCCCGCATTTCTGCGAAGCTCCGTTGGTTCAGTATTTCATGCTATCAGTATAGCACAGCTAAAAGCAAATAACACATCAATAAAACCTCATCTTTGACCTGCTATCTCATACTGCCAGTATAGCATATCTAAAAGCAAATAAACCGTCACAATTCCGCCATCTTTATTGCCGGGCGGAGGGCAGGGAAAAAGCCCCACATTCCTGCGGAGCTTCCCTCGGCTTATTACTTCATGCTATCAGTATAGCACAGCCAAAAGCAAATAACACATCAATAAAACCTCATCTTTTATTTCCCGAACAACAGAAGGGAAAGCCGGGACAATGCCCTGCGCCTCTGGCGGTCTATATGCGCCTCGCTGTAATTGAGCTCCTGCTGCAGGCGGGCTGAGGCTCCGGAGCGCAGGCTCTCGCCCATATAAAAGCCCCGGAGTATTTTCTGCTCCTCGTCTGATAAGGAAGCCCACGCCGGTTCAAACCAGCCCATATATTCAATGGCCTGCCGGTATCGTTCCTGCAGTACATCCAATTCATCCAACGATTTCACCAGCTTAGCTTCACCGGCCTTGGGATTGCGGGCGCGTGGCAGGCCAGATATGCGTCCGCCGCGAGGGCTTACCATCCGATCATACACGTTTTTGATCTCCTGCGGAGTGATATTGACAATCTCCCGCATATTATTATAGTCCCGGATTGCGGAAATGGCCGCGCCGGGCTTATCAATATATTTCCATGCAATCACGAAACCGCCTCCTTTCCTTGCCTGTGCTGGCGGAAACTCTCTTTCAAATCCACCAGCGCATCTATATCCCTGTCAATCTCCCTTTCCAGCTCTGCATATGCTGTCAGGTTCCCTTCCCCGCGCAGCCGCGTGGCCTGTAACAGTTTTTCATTAATCTGCCCATTCAACCGGCATACCTGCTCCCAGTATTCCTCTATCGTCATAAAAAACCTCCTTCCAAAATGGCAGCCTTTACTTCCTCCACGGAAGTCACTTTCACAGCCACGCCGCCAGCATCTTCTATCTTTTTAAGGGTCACTTCCTGTAACCGGGTGAGCTTCCCGCCGGGCTGCTTCACCTCAAATCCATAAAACCTGCCGTCTATGCAGGCCACTATATCCGGGATGCCCGCCGTCCCATACATCCCGCCGTGGGTCTTCCATGCAAAACAGCGGGGCCTTGCTTTCAGATACCGCATGATTGCGGCCACTATATCTTTTTCCAGCATAATATCAGCCAGAGCCATAAAAAAACCAAGAAACCGGAAAAACCAAGTGAAAAGAACTCTTTATATATTTCTCTTTAATATATTTCTTTTATTATTCTTGGTTATATATAAAGAAAATAGGGAAAACCCGGTTTTTCCGGTTCCTCCGGTCACAAAATGGCTCAATCTGCCCCTACACCTCCTTCACAGAACGTGATCCCGCGCCATATCCGGCGCTTTGATATCTTGTCACGGCCCCGCGAGATATCCGGGAAACCGGCTTCCATCTCCCGGTTGAAGTTGGTCTGGGAGACCGGCTTCATCCCGGCATTGCCGCAATACTCCTTGTAACGCAGAAACAGGTCATCCCGCACCTCCGCCCCGTTTTCCTCGCAGATACAGAACATCTTGGCAAAGGACAAGACGCTGTTCGATTCGATCCGGTATCTTTCCAGCTCCGCCATGGTCTTTTCTGTCTCGCTGAACTCATAGCCCGATGCGATCAGCCGCTTTAGAC
>CAMWMO010000261.1 GCA_947175305.1 uncultured Lachnospiraceae bacterium | reverse complement strand
ATTATGGGACAGGCTATTCTAATATCAAGCGCGTGATCCAGATGCCCGTTAAGATCATTAAACTGGATAAATCCTTTGTGGATGACCAGCATAATCCCAAGATGCGGGTAGTTCTCAAGAATACGGTAGCGATGCTCAAGGATATCAATATGGAGATCGTGGTAGAGGGTATCGAGACACAGGAAATGCTGGATTTCTTTACGGAACTGCAATGCGACTTTATTCAGGGATATTTCTTCTCCAAGCCCTTGCCGAAGCCGGAGTTTATCAGCTTTTTGAAATCAAGAGCCTGATATGACAGGGGAGTAAGGCAGGGGAGAGGGAATATGAGTATAGCATTTTTAGGCTTGGAAATCATAGCGATTGCTGCGATTTTTGTGGCGCTGGTGCTGTTATTGAACGGGGACGGTTCCAGAGAGCAGAAGTTGATGGAATATTTTCTGGTGGGATCTCTGATACAAAATATGGGATATCTGCTGGAGCTGACAGCCCCTACCATGGAGGCGGCGATTGTAGCAGTGAAAATGCAGTACCTTGGATCGTTGGCGATTCCGCTCTGCTACTGCTATTTTATGTACATTTACTGTCTGGAGGATGTGCCTCTCCGGACATTAAAGTTTCTGGGTATCTTGGATATTGGAGTCCTGGTACTGATTTTGACTTGTGACAGGCATTCTCTGTATTACAAAAGTATAGAGTGGATGCAGACGGCAGGAGGACATTCCTATCTGCACATTGTTTATGGACCTGCCTACAGAGTCTTTATGGTGTTTGGGACCATCATTCCTTATGCAATGTCTCTGTATGCGCTGGTTTGTGCCTGTATCAGGAAAGATGAGCATGCTGTGGATCGGAAATACGGATTGATTCTGCTGCTTATGAATCTGCCGGTGATAGCGCTTTTTGCTTATTCTACGAAGCTGACAAAAACCTATGACTTTACGCCGGCAATTTTGGGGTTAGTACTCTCTTTTGTGGTAATTCTCATATGGAGCAGAAGAGTCTACGATTTTGGCAGCCTGGCATCAAGAATTCTGATCAACAGCATGAGCGACGGTATGATCGCTCTGGATGAAAAGGGACGTGTGGTCAGCTATAACCCGGCGGCGGCAGGTATTTTCACGGGATTGAGCACCCGTTCGGTGGGCAGGCATGTCGGAGAGATACCACATTTGCCGGAGAATATATTGGAGGATGAGCAGAGCGAATTTTATATCAATGATCGTTTTTATCAGAGCCATGTCAAGCAAATCCCTGATCGGTTCGGGGAGAACAAGGGTTATGTGCTCCTGATTCTGGATATGACGGAGATGCGGAATCATATCGAGGAGATTAAGCGGGTCAGGATACAGGCAGAGCAGGCCAATGAGGCCAAAAGCGAGTTTCTGGCCAATATGTCCCACGAGATCCGCACGCCTATGAATGCTATCATTGGATTGAGCGATATTATTATGGAGGAGAGTCGCGGGAGAAAGGTATACAGTTATGCCTGCGATATCAGGTCAGCCTCCAGAAATCTTCTGGCGCTCATTAATGATATCCTAGATCTATCCAAAGTGGAAGCGGGCAAGATGGAGCTGGTGAATGCTGATTATCATCTTAAAACGGTGGTTGATGAAGTGATCAACATGATGGATGGTGCGGCTTCACAGAGGGGGATCTTGCTGAAATGTGAGTATGATATGTCTATTCCCTGCCAGTATTATGGTGACGAGGGCAGGATCAGGCAGATTTTGATCAATCTTCTGAACAATGGACTGAAATTTACGAAAGAAGGTTATGTGAAGCTTTCCATCGGCGGTGTGCCGGGAGAGGAAGCAGATACAGAACGGCTTCTGCTCCGGGTGGAGGATACCGGCTGTGGCATCAAAGAGGAGGATTTAGAGCGGATATTTGAAAATTTCAGGCAGGTGGACGCGAAGAAAAACCGCAGTGTGGAGGGAACCGGTCTGGGACTTTCCATCAGCAGACATTTGGTGGAGCTTATGAAGGGGACGATCCGGGTAGAGAGCGTTTACGGGAAGGGTACCACCTTTATTCTGGAGATTCCCCAGCGGATCGTGGATCGAAGGTCCCTGTCCGAGGTACCAAAGGCGGAGAGCAGGAAAGAGGAAGAGATTACAGCCTTTTTGGCGGAGGATTACCGCGTGCTTGTGGTGGATGATAATATGGTCAACAGGAAGGTGGCGAGAGGGTTTTTACGCTCTTATGGTTTCATCATAGATGAGGCGGCAAGTGGGCAGGAATCCATAGACAGAGTTCGGCAGATGCGCTATGATATGATATTCATGGATCATATGATGCCCGAGATGGACGGAATTGAGGCGGTGCAGATCATTCGAAGCGAATGTGGAGAAAACGGCAGCCTGCCGGTGATCATTGCCCTGACGGCTAATGCGATGGAGGGGGTCAGGGAAATGTTTTTGAAAAAGGGCTTTCAGGATTTCATCACGAAGCCTTTGGATAGAAAAGCGCTCAACGATGCTCTTTTAAGGTGGATACCGGAAGAAAGGCGAAAAGAGGTGGAAGCCGGGGCGAAGAGCTGGGAGAGCAGACGGAAGGAAAGATCGGAAAAGGAATAGCAATAATAATAGCAATAGGCGCAACGTAGGGCAATCTGTCTAAAAATTGTCTGCGAATGCGCTTCTTTTTTTGGAATGGGTTACGCGTTTAACCCATTGAATTTGTGCGCCGATAAGATTACAATTTATTTGGAGGAGAAAAAGGGGCATATGGCTGAGCGGGTGAGAATCGTGGATATCGCAGAGGAACTGGGACTGAGTACCGCCACAGTTTCCAATGTGATCCATGGGAAAACGAAAAAAATATCGGATGAAACAGTGAAGCGGGTGCAGGAACTTCTGGAAGAGCGGCGTTATATTCCAAGCATGGCAGGAATCCTGTTGGCGCAGAACTCTTCCCGGATTATCGGCGTGGTGGTGAACGATCATGAGAAGTATGAGGGAAGGGCGCTGGAGGACGCCTTTGTCGCATCCTCCCTGAATGCTTTATTATCCGCACTGGAGCGGGCGAATTATTTTATGATGGTAAAGACAGCGCGGAGCTGGAGTGAGGTGGAGCGTTTCGCTTCTATGTGGAATATGGAGGGATTGGTGCTTTTGGGCTTTTGTGAGAGTGATTATCGGAAGCTGCGGGAAAGAATGCATATCCCCTTTGTAGTTTATGACGGCTTTTTTGAAGAAGATGAAAAAATCTGCAACCTGACAATTGATAACTTTGACGGCGGCCGCCAGGTGGGAGCGTATCTGCAAAGAATGGGACACAGGAGGGTTCTTCTTATCTCGGACAATGCCATCTGTATGGACTGGGAGAGAATGGAGGGCTTTCGGGCAGGCTTTCCGGATGGAGAGACCGAGTTTTTGCAGGTGCCTATGCAAAGGGCGATGCGATATGATTTTTATAAAGAAAATCTGCAGACTATTCAAAAATGTACTGCGGCTTTCGCTGTGTCGGATGTCTATGCGGCGGAGCTGATCCACTTTTTACAGGAGCAGGGAATCTCAGTGCCGGAGGAGATGTCCGTGGTGGGCTTCGACGACAATGCTCTCTGTGAAACCTGTTTTCCCCGTCTTACTACGGTAAAGCAGAACGCCGCGAAACGTGCAGAGATGGCGGTTTGTGCGCTGCAAAGACTCAGAGAAGGCCGGGAGGGAGAAATGCGGGAGGTGCTTCCGGTACAGCTGGTGATTCGGGATAGTGTAAAAAAACTTTGACATAGGGGGAGA
>CAMWMO010000260.1 GCA_947175305.1 uncultured Lachnospiraceae bacterium | reverse complement strand
GTATGTCACCGAACTTTGTGGAAAATATCTTTGAACCTTTTGAGCGGGAGTCCACTGTGACACAGAGCGGTATTCAGGGAACAGGACTGGGTATGGCCATTACCAAGAATATTGTGGAGATGATGAACGGAACCATCAGTGTTGAGAGTGAGATGGGCAAGGGAAGCACATTTACAGTAGATCTTGGTTTAAAACTGCAGGATATGGAAAAAACCGAACAGCAGATCAGGGAATTGGAAGGTTTGCGGGCGCTGGTTGTGGATGACGATCTCAATGTCTGCGACAGTGTCAGCAAGATGTTAAAACAGATCGGCCTGCGTGCCGAGTGGACAACTTCCGGCAAAGAGGCGGTATACCGCGCTAAGGCCGCCCGCGAGGAGGGGGATGGGTATCATACATTTATCATTGACTGGCAGATGCCGGGATTCAGCGGCGTAGAGACTGCCCGGAAGATTCGGAATACAGTCGGCAATGAGGCTCCCATCATCATTCTGACGGCCTATGACTGGACGGATATTGAGGAGGAAGCAAAGGGTGCGGGCGTTACGGCCTTCTGCGCGAAGCCCATGTTCATGTCCGATCTGAAAACAGTGCTGCTTGCCGCGAATAATCTGATGGAGAAACAGGAGGATGTTCCTGAATGGACGCTGGCGGATTTCGGCGGAAGGCGCATTCTTCTGGTGGAGGATATAGAGATGAACCGTGAGATCGCGCAGGTCATTCTGGAAGAGGCCGGTTTCCTTGTGGATACGGCGCCGGACGGAACGGATGCGGTGGCGATCATGGAAAAAGCGGAAGAAAATTATTATGATGCGATCCTGATGGATATACAGATGCCCATTATGGATGGATATGAAGCGACCAGAACCATCCGCAGGCTGCCGAGAGAAGATGTGAAAAATCTGCCCATTATTGCCATGACAGCCAATGCGCTGGAGGAGGATAAAGAGGCGGCATTGATGAACGGCATGGATGCCCATATCGCCAAACCTCTTGATATGGATGTATTTATATCAGTGCTTAGAAAGTTCCTGGGATAGATCAGGGGTTAGATTTGTGCACAATATCTAATTTCAAAAGGTGCAAATAGGCAAAACGCGCATTGACTTCCCCGATTCGTTTTGTTATTCTTATCGCATGAACAACCGATTGCGCAAAGCAAAATAAGAGCCGAAAGGGAAATGGAGGACAGGACAGTATGGATAAGTTTATTGTCAATATCATCCATCGGCCGGAGATGGTACCTGAGTATGCAGAGAAGGTTACCGGACACGGTAAAGAGGAGGATATCGGAAGAAAGGAGCTTTTGACGGAATCACTGGATATCTTTAAGACACAGCAGGCGATCGCCCACAAGAATGGCTTAAAGACGACGATCCAGATGACTTACGCTTCTTTATTTAATGATGAGGCTGTGGCGCTTGCCAAAGAGGATCACGAGAAATACGGGGATGAGATCGCTCTGTCATTGCTCGGCCTGCCTTGTGAGGAATTTCGTGAGAAATATAAGACCAAGGATTTCTGTATCTGGATGTTCTCCATGGAAGATAAAAAATCCATTGTGAACGATGTGTTTGGTAAATTCAAAGACAAATTCGGTTTTTATCCGGAGTCTACGGGGTCCTACTATCTGGATGCGGATCTGGTGAATTATATCAAGGAAAAGTATCCGATGGTGAAATGTGCCGTGGCAACCTGCTGGGAGGAAGGCCCGAAAGCATATCACACCTGTAATAATTCCTGGTATACCTTTATGGACGGCGGCCCATGGGCGCCCTGGATCCCCAGTAAGCAGAATGTCCACGCACCGGCGGCGAACGAGGCGGAGGACAGCGGTATCGTGGCGATCCCGCATCTGTCCAGAGACCTGATCGCATGCTATGACGGCAACGGATCTAACTTCGGCACCCATCCCCAGAATGTGCTGCGGAGTATGTGTTATGATTCCAAGACATGGGAATATCCCTATATGTACAATCTGATCGATCAGTTCCGCTCTTTGGCGAAATACAATAACGGCTATGCTTACAACATGATGTTTGTAGGTCCCGGCTGGATGAACAAGATGGGACGCTGGGAGGCTCCCTATGAGCTTCTGCTCAAGTCCTACGAGGACGGCATGGCATATTACGGACAGCTTAAGAAAGAGGGCAAACTGGATGATATGACCATGGCGGAGTTTGCGGATTACTATCGCGCGAACAGAAGGCTGACGGAGCCGGAGTGCGCGTTGTGGAGAGATATCCTGTATGGATCGGACAAGCAGCTTTTCTGGTACTGCGACCCTTACATGAGAGTCTGCGCTAATATGGATCAGGGTGGCGCTATCGTGGATCTGCGGCCTTATGCGGCGAAGCTGGAGTGGCCGGTAGGTATCGGCACCAAGCACGTGACGGACGCATCTTATCCTTTCCTGATTCAGGAGAAATACCGGGCAGGGTACTTTACGCACTATGCTGGCGAGGGCACAGTCAGAAGTGCGAAGCTGACTCACAATGGCGAGGAGGTGGATCTGTGCCTGTGCAGGACAAAGGCTCATTTCTCCCAGGAGGGCAACACCAGGATCCTCACGCTGGATCCCGTGGACATCGAGTTCTATGACCTGACCGTGAAACTGCAGACAAAGCTGTACTTCGAGGAGGGCAGCTCCAACATTAAGATCGAGCGGACGATTCTTTCGATGAGCGATCCCACTGCCGAGGTGGAGATCAACGAGTACATGGTGGCTTGCTACGGTACCACGGAATACACCGAGGATATGACGAACATCGTACTGTCAGTTACCGACGGGGCGCAGACGAAGAGCATCGACTATGCTTATAAGTGTCGTGAGGAGGCGCTTCCGGGTGCGACGGAGGCTGTTGCGGTGGTTCCCGAGATCGAGACACGGGTTTCCATCAGCTGCGAGAAGAAGGATGCGGTGGGGTATATCAGAGAGGGCTATGCGTTCTCACCGATGTTTACATTAGGCTACACCACCAAGTTAAAGGATAAGGAGGTATTTGCGACATGGCTCAATCTGGCAAAGGCAAATTAAATTACAGATGTCCCTCCTGTTTCATGAGAGACTTAGATATTGATATGTTTTATGATAAGGATAAAAAGGAGTACCATTGCATCCGTTGTCAGTATGTGGGAACGGAGGAGGATGTGCTTGAGAAAAACGAGCTGGTTCGTTTCCGCTATAAGGATGCTATGAAGCGTTTTACGAAGTTCGATTTCGATTAACAAAACATGTAGTTATGCTAAAGCTGTGAAATACGCGGCTTATGTATAACTAAGTCATGTTTGGAAGAATGCTGTTTGCGGCATTCTTTGGGGCTGAGAAAGGTGTGTATTTATGAAATTCTATAAGGGTATGGACTTATCCACGGTCTTGGAGGTGGAGCGTCTTGGTGGTAGATTCTATGACCATGGCGTCGAAAAGGATGTTTTTGATATTTTACAAAGCTACGGTGTCAATGCGGTCCGCTTAAGACTGTGGAATGACCCTTATACGGAGGACGGGATTCCCTACGGGGCAGGAACCAATGATCTGTCTGTGACGATGGAACTGGCGAAGCGTGCTCAGGAGCACGGCATGGATGTATTGTTGAATCTTCATTACAGCGATTTCTGGGCTGATCCGGGTAAACAGAGAGTACCCAAGGCGTGGCGTGGTATGGATGCGGATCAATTGGAAAAGGCAGTCTATACCTTTACAAAGGATACTCTGCTTGCCATGAAAGAAACAGGTGCATATCCGAATCTGATCCAAGTGGGAAATGAATTGACCAAGGGAATGCTGTGGCCCCTTGGAC
>CAMWMO010000259.1 GCA_947175305.1 uncultured Lachnospiraceae bacterium | reverse complement strand
GCTACAGCTTACTCTATTCTCCCCAGCATAGCTGGGGGATTAGCGATTTCATTTATACAAGTGAATATCAGTAAACACCCGAAAACAAAGAATCTAATTTAATCTATCATGTCTGACAATATTACTCTGCCACGCAGCTGTATTTTTGTCGGACTATTATTATGCCTTTTAGTACAACCCAAACACTAGGAGGTATTTTTTATGGAAGAAAAGGACTTAATATTTATTCAGGATCGAATCGGCTACACCTTTCAAAATACCGATTTGCTGCAGCAAGCATTCATCAGACGCTCTTATTCAAAAGAATATGGTGGAGAGGACAATGAGGTATTAGAGTTTATCGGTGACAAGGTGCTGGACCTTATTGTGGTAAAACTACTGACAGAAAAATATGGTTGTTTTATCAGTGATTACGAGGACTACGATTCAAATAAAGAATTTGATGAATTTGTATGTAGTAAAGATGAAGGTGAATTAACGGAACTCAAGAAAGAATTAGTGCAAAGAAAAACGCTTGCAGACAGAATCAATGTCTTGGATCTTGCCGACTATCTCATTATGGGAAATGGTGATATTCAAAACAATATAAACAGAGAGCTTTCTGTGAAAGAAGATCTGTTCGAGGCAATTATCGGTGCAGTAGCACTAGATTCTAATTGGGACATGGAAGTGCTTCAGGATGTTGTTCAAATTATGCTTGATCCCGACAGTTATTTAGAAGAAGATACGGATGACAATTATGTCGAACTTATACAGGAATGGACTTTAAAAAGGTATGGCGTGGTTCCCTGGTATCACTTTGAAAAGGCTTCACAGATAGTATGGTACACTCCTTTTGACGGTATCTCATCCTTATATGACGGTAATTCTGAATGGAAGCATACCTGCCTTCTAAAATTAGGGGAGTTGGATACCATTTTTAGAAGTTTTGGCACCTCAACGACCGAAGCCCGAAAAGCAGTATGCACATTAGCTTATAAGGAATTAGAAAAGAACAATATGCTATTATCTATTCGTGATGAAATTCCGAATCCAAATATAAACGATGCCATCAGCCAACTGGAAACACTCGCAAGAAGGGGATATTTTTCAATCCCTGTCTATGACTTTGAGCAGGAATATGATAATAACGGCAACCCAATCTGGCAATGTACCTGTCACATAAAAGATATAGCCGAACACTTTTATGCAGAATCATCTTCCAAGAAACAGGCCAAGAAGCAGGCAGCGTATCAAATGCTGGAGCATGTATTATTATAGTACTACCAAAGCCGGCAGTCATTTTAACATGACTGCCGGCTTTTATTCCTTTTTATATAGAATTAAATGGGCATATATAAATATTCACAGATTACTATGCTTCTTTCCCACGCTCTTCCTCAGACAATTCCCTAAACTCGTCAGACAAAGCAGCGTAATCACTAAAAAAGCCCCCGGAATCAGAATGATCCACCAGGAACGGCTGAGCAGCGCCTTTTCCGACAGGGAAAGCATACTGCCCCAGGTGATCACCTCCACCGGCAGACCAAGCCCCATAAAACTCAGGGTAGATTCCGCTACAATAGCATTTCTGACCTGCATGACCACCATAAACATCAAAGAGGCGACCAGATTGGGGGCAAGATGTTTTCGCAGAATGTGAAAAAAACCGCCGCCCAGACATCTGGCCGCCAGTATATACTCCGTGTTTCGCAAAACCTTAATCTCTGTCCGCACCACCTTCGCCATGCTCATCCACCCGGTCAGACCGATCACAAGAGCCAGTCCAAAGACATTCTCCCCACCCACAGCAGCCTGCAAAAAAACAGTGAGCAGAAGATTCGGCACACTTAAAAAAATATCCGTCAGTCCCATGATTCCCTCATCGATCCGAGGTCTCGCACATGCGCTCACGCTTCCTATCAAAACCGCAATTACTGTGGACAGAAAGGTTGCCAGAAAACCGATTTCAAGGGAAAGTCCGCCCCCATACCATATCATAGAAAAAATATCCCGCCCCATAGTATCCGTTCCGAAAAGGAATTCCCGGTTGGGCGCTGTGTTATAGTGCTCCAGATCCATATAGGATGGATTCTTTGTCATGAACAGAGTACAGGCCAGGCATGCAATGACTATGATAGTCAATATGGCTAGAGAAAGCCAGGGGCACTTCTTCTTCACCATCTTTGTACCTCCTCTGTCCCCACCCTTCTCTCTGTACGTATCCGGGGATCGAGACGCTCATTCAGCACCTGTGCCAGCATATTGCAAAAAATGACCAGCGCACCGGTGAGGAGACTTAAGAGCATCAGAAGATTATAGTCCTTAAATCTGGCGCTCTCATAGACCAGTGTACCGATGCCGGGATAGGAAAAAACCGTCTCCACCACATAAGTGCCGCCCAGAATATGAGGCAGAGCAATCGCCATCATACTCAGATAGGATGGCAGCGCATTTCTCAGACAATGCCGGCACAATACCTGCATCCCGGACAAACCTTTCATCCTGGCTAAAAGCACATAATCCTGCCGCACCTCCTCCAGCAATCTGTTGCGGAGCAGATAGGCGTAATACCAGAGATGTCCCAGCACCACCACGGTGAGCGGCAATATCAGATGCCGCACCCGATCTCCCGGATCGTTCTCCCTGCCGATCGTGTAAGCGCCCGCGCTGGGCAGCCACCCAAGACACACGGCAAATAACAGGATCAAAAGCAATGACAGCCAGAATTCAGGGATACAGCTTGTAACCGTACCGATCGTACAGATCATCCGGTCTATCGCCTTCTCCTCTTTCCAGGCACAGAGTAGCCCGAGTAGAAGCGCCAGCACAAAGATGAGTACAAAACCAAGACCGCCCAGCAGAAGCGTATTGCCAAACCGCATGGCGATCACTTCTTTCACATCCATTTTATATTTATAGGAAATGCCGAAATCGCCATGAATCGCTCCCGCAAGCCACCGCACATACTGTATAGGAATCGACTCCCGCAGGCCCAGCTTCTCCTCCGCCAATTCCCGTTCCTCCAAACTCATTTTCTCCACCCGGTCTCCATAGTAGGAGCGCAGAGGATCGCCCGGCGCCAGTCTGGAAATAGAAAACACCAGAATGGACAGGAGAAAAATACTCCCTATGCATTTTATTATGAGCTCACCCGCCCTGATAATATCTTGTTTCATTCGTCTATTCCATCGTCCATTCTGCAATATTCCAGAAGATACCCACGCCGTGATGTCCCATGACTGTATCCGGGGAAATGCCGTGAATGGAGGCATCCGCCACATAATTTGCGTCCACATAGCAGATAAAAGCATAGGCGGGATCCTTCGCCAATTCCTCCTGAAAGCGGTCGTAAGCTGCGGCACGTACTTCATCGTCATCGGATCTGCGCGCCTGTGTCAGATACTGATCCACCAACGCATTGGAGTAACCACTGTAGTTCGCACCCTTATCCGTACCAAAAACCTTGTAGGTGTGGTCATCCGCATCGAAGGGACTGCCCCACCCGATCAGATACCCCATCTGTCCGCCCCAGTTTACCTGAGCAGGAATTTCCACCGTACAGTCAATTCCCGCCTCCCGGATCTGCTGGGCCGCCGCCTGCGCAATATCCAGCCGCACCTGATCGCCCGCCCCCACACTGATCACAAAGGCAAGCTTCTCCCCGTTCCTTTCATAATAACCATCCTCCCCCTTCACACACCCGGCAGCCTCTAACACCGCTCCGGCTTTTTCCGGATCATAGTCATAATGTTCCACCGCTTCGTTATTATATTTGTTTCTCTGAAGCGGCCCGTAGGCGGGAATACCCTGTCCTAAGAG
>CAMWMO010000258.1 GCA_947175305.1 uncultured Lachnospiraceae bacterium | reverse complement strand
GTGGTTTTTCCTTCCTCACCGATATTTTGTTGTGTTCGGTGTTTACAATCAACTCAGCCTATATTTTTATTTATTTTATGACTTTTTTTTTTATGAAAATGAAAACGGCGAGGATCCCCGGGAGAAATATCGGATCAGAATCTATGATTGTGACAGCAGCCGCATCAGCCTGGAATGTAAGGCGAAAGAGAGAATGATGACGAAAAAGACTTCCTGTCTGATCTCCCGCGGGCAGTGCGAGCGTTTTATGCAGGGGGAGATCCCGGAGCCGGAAGAGACAGATGAGGGACAGGCACAGGCGGCCATGTTCCATCAGATGAGAATCCGGAATCTGCGGCCGGTGGTGATCGTGCAGTATATGAGAACCCCTTTTATCAGCCAGGCGGGCAACGTGAGAGTGACCTATGACGAGGCGGTCGCCTCCTCGGATGATATCGATGGCTTTTTTGAGCCGGATATCCCGTTTCGCAGTATCCTGCCTGTGGGATGCAGCATTCTGGAAGTGAAATGGGACGAGCTGCTCGCCGCTTATATCAAGGAGCAGCTGGAGTTAGGAAGCCTGCAGTGGAGCAGCTTTTCCAAATATTATCTGTGTCGGAAATATAACAGCCACGGAGGAGTGAGGCTATGAGTTTTATGGATGTGTTTAAAAAATCCTTTCTGGAGGGCTATGCCTCCGTCAATATCCAGGCAGCAGAGATCATAGTGTGTATGCTGGTCACAGTGCTGATCGCAGTCTATATTTTCGCTATCTACCGTGTTATGACAAGGGCGTCATTTTATAACCGCAATTTTAATCTGTCGCTGATCGCGCTGGCGGTCATCACGGCGGCGGTCATTCTGACGATCCAGTCTAATATCGTTATCTCGCTGGGTATGGTGGGTGCACTGTCCATTGTGAGGTTTCGGACGGCAATCAAGGATCCCATGGATCTGGTCTTTCTCTTCTGGTCCATCAGCGTGGGTATTATCTGCGGCGCAGGCTTTGCTGTTATCGCGGTAGTTGCGTCGGTCGTCCTGACTGTGATAATATTATTATTTGACAGGATGCCTGTGAGCAGGGCGGCAGTCATTCTGCTGGTGAATACCAGCGATTATAAGACGGAAAGCCGGATCATTGACGTTGTGAAGCAGCATTGCAGTATGTATCAGGTGAAAGCCAGGAATCTGACGAAGGACAAGCTGAATATGGCGATAGAGGTCAGAACCGATGCGGGCGGCAGCCTGGTGGAGCGGCTGATGGATCTGGAGAGCGTTACATCCGCTTCCCTGGTGGATCATGACGGGGAAGTGACATTCTAGGAAAGGTACGGTAGACATTATGAAAGGTATCATACTTGCGGGCGGTTCGGGCACCAGACTCTATCCGCTGACAAAGGCAGTCTCCAAGCAGATTATGCCAATATACGATAAACCGATGATTTATTATCCTCTGTCGACGCTGATGCTGGCGGGGATCCGGGAGATCCTGATCATCTCCACCCCCAGGGATCTGCCTGTTTTCGAGGAGCTTTTCGGCACGGGAGAGCAGCTGGGGCTTCAGATGTCCTATGCGGTGCAGGAATATCCCAGAGGGCTTGCGGACGCCTTTATCATTGGCGCGGATTTTATCGGGACAGACAGTGTGGCGCTGGTTTTGGGAGATAATATCTTCTACGGGCAGAGCTTTTCCAGAGTACTAAGGGAGGTGGCATCCAGAGAGAGCGGCGCCACGATCTTCGGCTACTATGTGAGAGATCCGAGAGAGTACGGTGTGGTGGAGTTTGACGAGAACGGCGTGGCTCTCTCCATCGAGGAGAAGCCTGAGAAGCCAAGGAGCAACTATGCGGTGCCGGGCTTATACTTTTATGACAATGATGTGGTGGAGATCGCACGGAATGTGAAGCCTTCTGCAAGAGGGGAGATCGAGATCACCAGTATCAATAACGAGTATCTGAGCAGAGGAACGCTCCGGGTGGAGACTCTGGGACGCGGTTTTGCATGGCTGGATACGGGAAGCCACGATTCTCTGTTGGATGCGGCAGATTTTGTGGCGGCCTTCCAGAAGAGGCAGGGACTCTATATTTCCTGTATTGAGGAGATTGCCTATAAGAGGGGCTTTATCACAAAGGAGCAGCTGCTTAAGCTGGCGGAGCCGCTTATGAAGACGGCATACGGACAATATATGGTAGAGGTTGCAAATGGACTCTAAGCGGATGAGACGTGCGATGATCCTCATGATAGTCATGTTTCTGGCGGCATTTGCGGTGATCGTGATCGCAAATCTGGATACGGTGAAGTACAAGCTCGGATTTGCCGAAAAGCCGCAGCAGCAGGAGGAAGTCGTCGAGCAAACTGAAGAGAGTGAAACGGCGGGCGGACAGATCGGAGGCAATCTGAATGCCTTTCTGGGAGATGAGACCTTTTTTGATCAGGAGGTCAGATTTAAGAGTATCGAGTCTTACGCCGGCAGAAATGTGTCTCTTATGATGAGCTCTGTTGCCAAGGATCTGCGCATTATGGTGGTGGACAGTGTGGGACGGCTCGTGACGGGGACAGATTTCACGATTAATATCCAGGGAGTGGGCGAGTATACGGATCTGGATAAAGACGGTGTGATCTATGTGGACGGTCTGCGCTCCGGGGAGTACAGTGTATCTCTCAATGAGCAGGACGGATTTCGCGTACCTAACACCATCACCACGATTCAGGTGCGGCAGGATATCGAATATCGTGTGATCGACAATATCGAGTATCTGATGCTGACGGAGGATGATATCGATCCGGAGAAAGAGGATAAGGCAGTCAACGGTGCGGCGGAAGATGCGGATGGCACGGAGAATACGGAGCTGCAGTTCGACAGGGGCACCGCCAGACTCGGTATTGATGTGTCTAAATGGAATCAGGAGATCGACTGGGAGGCTGTGAAGAATGCAGGGGTTGAGTTTGCCATCATCCGCTGCGGTTATCGGGGCGCTTCCACCGGAGCGCTGGTCATCGATCCCAGATATAAAGAGAATATAGAGGGCGCTATCGAGGCGGGAATCCCTGTTGGTGTATACTTCTTCACCCAGGCATTAGATGAAGTGGAGGCTGTGGAGGAGGCTTCCATGGCGATCGATCTGATCGAGGAATACGATGTGGACTACCCCGTGTTCCTGGACAGCGAGAGCGCCGGCGGACGGGGACGCGCAGACGGCCTGGACAATGACGAGCGGACGAGCGCGCACAGAGCCTTCTTGCAGACGATCCAGGCGGCGGGATATGAGACGGGCGTTTATGCCTCCCGCAACTGGCTGAAGGACAGATTAGATATGTCACGCCTGTCAAATTATAGGATCTGGCTTGCGGAGTATGCGGACGTACCGACTTACGACGAATACTATTACCATATGTGGCAGTATACTTCCAAGGGTACGGTGGATGGCATATCCACCAACGTGGACTTGAATCTGTGCTATATGAATATTGATACATCCATTAACCATGCGCGGAGTGCCGCAGGATATTCCGGCGTGGTAAACGGCGACAGCGGCAACGTGCCGGTCGGTGATGATTAGTATGAAAGGCAGGAATGAGAGAATGGGAAAAATAACAGTGGAGACATGCGAAATCGAGGGTCTTAAGGTGATCACGCCGACAGTGTTCGGGGATAACAGAGGTTATTTTATGGAGACCTATCACTATGAGGATTATAAGGCGGCGGGGATCGATCAGGTCTTCGTGCAGGACAACCAGTCCTCCTCCTGTAAGGGAGTGCTGCGCGGTCTCCATTTCCAGATAAACTATCCTCAGGATAAGCTGGTGCGCGTGCTTTCCGGGG
>CAMWMO010000257.1 GCA_947175305.1 uncultured Lachnospiraceae bacterium | reverse complement strand
TTCCTTCCGCATCGCAGATAGAGATTTGATCGCCTAAGTCAACTCCCTGCTCTTTGCGTATATTGGCGGTTGCCAGTACCTCTTTTTCATTCTGCGGGAAAGTGCCCTCCGAGATAACGCCGGCGAAAATGTCCGTTACATAGGGGGCGTCTGCACCGCCGATTACCGTATCTTTTCCGGCAATGGTGTAGTTCATGTCCAACTTGTTATTCAGGACGCCATAGCAGGAGAATGCCTTGACCTCTGGTCGGGCAGCGATCATGGAGGCTGTTTCATCGCTGATATTATTCAGCACAATGTGCCAGTTGCCGTCGTCCTGCTTGGTTTTCAGGATCATGCTGCGGATATACATGTCCGCCATTCCGAAAATAGTAGCCACGAGAAATACCGACAGGATGATACACAGGATAGACATACGGTTCTGTTTCCGATGTACTTTTGTATAGTGAGGAACCAGTTCAAGATAGTTTTTCATCGCGGAATCCGCCTCCCTTCCCGGCGGATTCACCAAGCTCTTTCAGACAGCCGTCGGATACCTGCAGCACTCTGTCGGCGGAGGCTGCCAGACTGTTGTTATGGGTAATCATAAGGATTGTCTGCTGGAATTTTCTGGAACAACGAAGTAAGAGATCCAGCACCTCCAGGCTGTTTCGGCTGTCCAGATTGCCGGTAGGCTCGTCAGCAAGGATCAGCTTCGGGCCGGTGATCAGGGCTCGGCCGATGGCGACGCGCTGTTTTTGTCCGCCGGAGAGTTGATTCGGAAGATGGCGGCGTCTGTCCTGTAAGCCCAAGAGGGAGAGTATCTCTTCCAGAGCGTCAGGATTTGGCCTGCGATAGTCTAACAGGAGAGGAAAAATAATGTTCTGCTCTACATTCAATTCTTCCACCAGTTGAAAAGACTGAAAGACAAAGCCGATGTTTCGTCTGCGGAAAATGGTGCGCTCTTCTTCACTCATGGAAAAAAGATTGTGGCCGTCGATTAAGATATCACCGGAGGAGGGGAGATCGAGAGCGCCGATTAAATTGAGCAGTGTGCTCTTACCGGAGCCGGATTCACCGACAACCGCGCAAAATTCTCCTTTATTCAGGGAGAAGGAGACATGTTTCAGGGCGTCCACCTTGGCAGCCGCTTTGCCGTAAGTTTTACAGAGATTTTGTACCTGTAAGATTTGCATATTGTGTCAATTCCTTTCTTGTTTAGTAGAAATACAATCGTTGTATTTAAAACAAGAATAACAAGAAAGCCTTACAGTACCGTGAATTTTAGCTTACAGTTTTGTAAGGTCAAATGGGCAACAGGAGGGTAAAGGTGGTTTCTGCGTGGGGAACGCTGTGAACGGAAAGGAGGCCGTCTTGTCCCTCAATAATGGATTTAGCAAGGGGAAGTCCCAGCCCGGCACCCTGTGTATCCTGAGATTTGCTGCTGCGGTAGAAACGTTTGAAAATATGGGGAATATCTTCCGGGGCAATGCCGTCTCCGCTATCTGTGACGCTGATTTTTATGGCGGCTGGGGAGGCGTCACAGATGATACGGATAACATCCTCTGTATGGGTGTGATCCAGCGCGTTTTTGACGAGATTGGAAAGAGCCTCAGCGGTCCATGCAGGATCGCAGATCATCGATGCGTCGGTATCGCCTTCCACAAGGAGTTTTTTTCTCTCCACCTCGGCGCGGGTAGTCAGTTCACTTATGGCATGGGAGACGAGCTCCTGCAGACGGCAGTTTTCTTTTTCAAAGGTGATGCTTCCCGCATCCAGACGGGTGATTTTCAGCAGGGCAAGGAGCAGATCTTCCATGCGTTTTAATGCCAGTCCTGTTTTGGCGGCAAATTCCTCTATGACAGCTGGCCGGTCAGGTTCGTTTTCCATGATTTCCTGATACAGAGAGAGTGCCGACAGGGGTGTTTTCAGCTGGTGGGAGATGTGGGAAATGGTGTCTTTCAGGAAGCGCTTAGAATTTTGTGCGGTTTCTTTCTGTGCCTGTAACATGGTGGCAAGATCATCCACAGCGGAGAACATCCGATATATGCCGCCTTCTCTTGTCTGCGGCAGATGCGGAGAATAGTCGCCTCTCCGGTAGCTTTCCATGACAGCGCAGGCCTGTTCGTAAAGCCGTTCCCTTTGATGCAGAAAAAAGCAGGCACCGCCAAGGAGCAGGATTGAAAGCGGAAGTGTAAAAAGAATGATGAGAGAGCGGGCATGTTTTTGAAAGCGGGAGAGGGGGAGCAGGAATTCCGTTTCCTGAACTTGTGTAAATCCCACTTTGGTCAGAAGAGAGGCGCCTTCTTCGGTGCCTTTGTTTTCTGTGAGAGCAGTCGCTATCACCTGCTCTGAAACGCCCTGTGAGAGCAGGGAGGAGACAACTGACTCATCGTGGGAAAGAAGCATGGATTTGGCGGACTTTGTGAGAGAGGCGGTGAGAAACATACTTGTGAGGAAGAGCAGGAACGAGAACAGCAGAAAAAAGGAAAGATAAAGTTTATTGTTTCTGTCCTGAATATCCTGTGCAAATGCAGCGATCATCTGTAAGCTCCTTTCATGTTTACGCATTCCATTTGTAGCCGAATCCGCGGACGGTGATCAGATAGCTGGGATGAGCCGGGTCGGGCTCAATTTTTTCCCGCAGCCGTCGTATGTACACGGATAGGGTATTGTCATCCACGAAATCTCCGGCATGATCCCACAGTTCGTCGAGAATGCGTTCTCTTGTAACAACGATTCCGGCATTTTTTGCAAGAAGACATAGCAGACGATATTCAGCTCTGGTCAGGTCAATCGTCCGGCCATTTACTGTTACACGGTTTGCCGCAGTATCTATGGAGAGACTGCCGAAGGTGAGGGTTTGCGTGTTTTGGGTTCGTCTGAGCAGTGCCCGGATGCGGGAGCAGAGTTCGCCGATTTTAAATGGTTTTGTGACATAATCATCGCCGCCGCAGTCGAGTCCCCGGATGACATTGACTTCCTCGTCGGAAGCGGTGAGAAAAAGAATGGGAATCTGACTGTAACTGGTGAGCACTTTTTCACAGACAGAGAATCCCGTCACGTCCGGCAGGGTAACATCCAGAATGAGCAGATCAAAAGGAATGGGAAAGGCAAGCTGTGTCAGTGCCTCCTCCACCGTGCGTGTGGTTTTCACAAGAAAGCCGTTCTTTTTCAGGGAATATTCCAAGCCGTCTATGAGGCTGATATCGTCTTCTAAAAGTAAGATTTTGGTCGTGAAAGCCGCCTTTCCAAAACAGATTTATAAAAATAATATATCCTGATTACTGTTTTGGCAAGGAGAATCTTTTTTGAAAAGCGACACACTGTTGTCATGTTTTATATGGTATAATTATTAAAATTTTTTGAGATGTATGAGACGATGAAGAAGGGGGAAAGCAAATGAAATATCCGTGGATTGATGAGTACCTGAAAAGCAAGCGCGGTGTGACGAAGGACTTACAGGCCGAATGGAATTGGGAGCGGTATTTGATTGATGGGAAAATGTTTGCGGCGGTCTGTCTGGGTTCGGATAATAAACCTTACTACATAACCATGAAGCTGGAACCTGTGGAGGGCGATTATTTACGGCAAAAGTATCCGGACATTATACCCGGCTACTACATGAATAAGCAGCATTGGAATTCCGTAAAACCTGACGGGGAAGTGCCGGATGACCTGATGAAGCACATGCTTGACGAGGCATATCGGCTTGTACTTTCTTCTTTCAGCGGAAAGAAACAGCGGGAGATATTGGGATTGACCGTCTGTGGAACGGATTGTACAAAGTGCGATATGTATGGGGACTCTCTCTTAAACACATCTCCGAG
>CAMWMO010000256.1 GCA_947175305.1 uncultured Lachnospiraceae bacterium | reverse complement strand
CAATCCGGGTGACCGTAACCTTCTCTCCCTCTACCCAAATGGGCCCCCCGCCGCCGTTCGGCTCAATTAATTCATGTGGTGCGTTCGGTCTGGGTCCCTTTACGAAGTTCAGATCCTGCACTCTAAAGTAGATCTTCTCACTGTCCTCCGTCGTTGCCAGATCATCCAGCGCAATATCGGCATCGCCTCCGCTGGCCGTATCGTAATAGCGGTACATCGTTTTCATTTCGGGCGCTTCCTGCAGTCCGCTCTTCAATACGGTGATGTTCGGCTGTTTTACACCTGCCTGATAAGATGCGATCATCGTGTTGATGAACAGCTTCGCTTCATTTACTGTATACCTCAGTTCCTGGGCGGCACTATGCCCCATACCGGTATAGGTGATATTCCCTTTGTTATAAATATAATAATTATTTCTCACATCATTGGGCGACTGTGAATATATTGTCTCGGCGCCGTTCTCTCCCCTTGATCCAAGGCAGTACCACACTACCAGATCACTCTGTCCGTCGCCGTCGTCATCCGCCGTATAGTCCAGCTCATAGTACTGTCCGTGCGTCATTGCAACCGCAAAACGCTCCGGAAGTTTATACGGATATTCCACAATCTGTCCGTGATTTACCTGGTTTACATAAAGTTGATCTATCTCACCGTTGTAAGGCGATACCACTTCACCATATCGATCGTTCTCAGAGGCTCCACCCGCGTAATACACCTTGTCATAGCGTATATTCCTATAGGTATTGGAGAATTTCCAGTCATTCGGCTTCGACATATCCAGTTCCCATCTGTTATAGTCAATTTTCTGTTGGCCGTCTTCTGCCGCAAGATCTTTTGCATTAATAAGCTGGTAAGTATACCCGTGTACCTGCGGCACTGTTTCCTTCTTGCCGCTCTTAGGCTTATACGCCACGTCATACCTTGACGAAACGACCTCCTTAAACGCTTCAGTTCCCTCGCGCAGCACATCTCCGCGCTGCAGCGTCCTGGAATTCAGGATGCCGAAACGATCCATGCCGACCAGATTACGAAAATACGTATTCAGCGTGCTGGCCCAGTGATATTGATCATGACTTCTCGTGTCATTATGATTATCTCTCCAGGGATAACCCACACCGTTAAAATTAGGATAGCCTCCTCCTTTCTTCTCATAATTGAAGTAAGAAGTCGTGTCATGCGCAAACAGAACACTCTTGCCGCTGTTTACGAAATCAATGATAGCCCCCATCGCGCCTGTCTCGGCATCTCCGGTGAAATCTCCGTACGAATCGCTGAATCCCAGGATCAGCATATTGAAATCCCTCAGATACTCCGGATTCGCCGCATACTCCTGTTCATACTCCGGGATCGTCTTAAAGGTTACATCAATATCAAAATCTTTCGATATCCCCTCGTAATAAACGCCGTCTATCGTTCCGCCATATACCAACGTATTATAAATCGTTCCGGGTGTTCTGATCTCCTCTCCGAGATCAAACAGCCTCTCCCACTCACGGCCCCACCAGTCTACATCCTTAATTACATCACGCCCGATCTGTATGACCTTGATCTTTTCCTGTTCCATGCCCTCCAGCTTGGTAAAGCCGCTCATGGAAGTGTAAATATTAGGATTATCGGCCTGCATGATCTCCAGTCTCCACGGCAGCAGCCCTTTATAGCCATCCGGAACCTGCCTGGAAAGTATATAGGATCTGTCCGCATACAGCGCATCCGATGATACCTCACCGCCGTTCTGCGTGATACTGACATCCTCTATTTCTTCCTCCGCAGAGTATTTACCGTCAGAGTTCACGTCTATGTAGAGCCTGCACCGATATCTGGTGTTATAGGAAGCCGCACCCTCATTCCGGATCTT
Source organism: uncultured Lachnospiraceae bacterium (assembly GCA_947175305.1). Lineage (GTDB taxonomy): Bacteria > Bacillota > Clostridia > Lachnospirales > Lachnospiraceae > UBA3282. Next base: position 1,964 of record CAMWMO010000256.1, on the reverse strand, counting down.
AAAGCGATATTGCAGATTATATTTACCGTACATATCCGGATTAATATAGTAGATATCGCTCCCTTTTTCCTTGATCTCACCGTTTGCCTCGGTCTCTGTCAGACTTACCTTGGGACGATTCAGATAGAACTTAAACAGCTCAGAATCCTCCCCGATGTCACCCCAGGTATAGAAGTTCACATACTTGTCATCCATCGCCTTCTTGACGAATTCATATAAGTAGGTACAGTTATCGATATGATCCCCGTCGATCCGCCGGCTCGGTTCCGCATCCTCCTCCCGCTCTATGATCAAAGAAACTGCTCTGTCATTCCAGTTCCCCTGAGAGGCCGTTTCCACAAAATTGATCTCATCTTCCGTAAATACCGCACTGTTCCCTCGGAAATTATCCTGATCGAAAACAGTCACTCTATAGCCTTCCTTCACCTTAAGAGACGAGATCGCCTTTGCCGGTACACCAAGCGCCTCCAGATCTTTCTGTGTATATTCTCCTTCTGCGAGATTTACGCGGCTTTTTCTATACTCGATATCTTCATATATCGTCGCCGGCTGCTCTATGAAGTCATCCGCAATGATGACCGGATAGGAACCATCCAGGAAGGACAACAGCGCTTTCTCCTTCTCCTCCGTAATGTCATTGCCGCCATAACGCATATAATTATAGTAATATACATTCTCGTTCCGGTTATTATTCCAATATTCCGTGTCCAGCTGCCCTGCCAGCGGCATGTATGCAACACGCAGATCACCGATATTAGAGTAGATCAGTCCGTCCATATCCGCATCGTTAAACGCCGTACCGGAGGGAATATGGTTCTTATCCGGCTTTCCCGTATAGTTTCTATCCATCCAGTAGCGCATGTTCAGATGATCCTTGCTCGTCCCGATATAGATCAGATCGTAGTTCTCATTCAACTTCTCGATCTTGCCGATAAACTCGGCAGTCGTCATCACCGTGATCTCGGCCTCTTTTACCCCGGGCGCCCATTTTTTAAGCTGATCCAATGTAAGCTCCGGTTCATCCGCCAGGGCAGGCTGGATCTCCAATACCTTAATCTTCTCCTTCGGCTCCACTTTCCTGCGGTTCATATAATTTAAAATATGACGCACAGCCGTAGACTGCCCGATATCCGTGGAGAGAGCCTTGTAATTGCCGGAGGAATCCGCCGCACGGTAAGAATTATCCAAAAGGATCTCGTCCAGAACCTTCTGGAAACCCGGCTCCATATCCTGACCGTCTCTATAAATGGTAGGGGTATGAAAATCCTTATTGATGATCGAAACGTCATCCAATCTGCAATAAACATTTTCCGTCACAAAATTCTTGTCCGCATCCTCAACAATGCCGTCAAGCAGTTTATCCACAGCAAAGCCTGTCAGATTATTGCTGTTTTTGTTATACCATTCTTCGGGAGATTCCTGACACATGATAGCGGCAAGTCTGAATATCTGCGTCGCTTTCAGATCTTCATTTACTTTTATGCCCGCCGCGCCGCTATCTTCCGTACCATCTTCGCCCTTATCGTTTGTTCCCTTCTCATACAGGATCGCTCCGTCAACCAGACACGGGAAAGCTCCGGCCACGGTTCGGGAAACCAAATATTTCAAGGTATCTTCGCTCAGATCATTATCTGCTCCATATGACACTGCCTTCTGATCCGCCTCTGTCCCTTGTCCAGTCTCTTGATCAGTCTCTTGTCCAGTCTCTTGATCTCCGGTTTCTACATACAGCTTGAAACCGGCATCGCCGTCAGTACCATCGGCGTCATCAGCCCCGCCATTATCGGCTTCCTCGTCGTCGGCTGCCGCTTCGCCGTTATCAGCTTCCTCGTCGGCTGCCGCTTCGCTGTTATCGGCTCCCTCGTCGTCGGCTGCTTTGCCGCTATCTTCCTCTTCATAGTCATAAGCAGCCCCGCTGTTATCGGCTCCCGTATTGCCGTCATCATTATAGGCTTTTTGGTCAT
>CAMWMO010000255.1 GCA_947175305.1 uncultured Lachnospiraceae bacterium | reverse complement strand
GCGCTGCCGCTGGGGCATAAGAACTGGCTTATCTCCGGACGCCAACAGACCAGAGGCTCCCACCATATCGATTCCCGTAGACAGAGGCACCAATTTTGAGGTTATAAAATCGCCGCCGAGCCTGGCTGCCAGCTCCACGATCTTAGGCCCCTCCTCGGTTACCTTGATCTCCACATGGGCGGGCGCATTCTCAATACCGATGGCTTTGATCGCCTGCACTGCCACCTGCCGTATCTGCTCCTGCGTCTCCCCATCCAACCGACTTGGCTCACAGTGGGCCAGCTCCACAAAATAAGGGGGCGGCGTGATATACTTGTCCGTGATCGAGAGAATGTGAGGTTGTCCTTCCACCACCATGACCTCCACGCTCACCTCCGCGCCCTGCATAACCTCTTCCACAAGCACCGTACCGTTTCGGGAGTTGCTTTTGCTGTACTCGTAAGTCTTTTCCTTCGACATCTCACATGTAAAAAGCACCACACCACGGCTTCCCGCATTGTCCGCAGGTTTCACGATGCAATAGCCGTCCAGTCTGTCCACCGCATTCGAAAATGCCTCATAATTTTCTACCACATAATATTCCGGTATCGGCACGCCGCATTTTTTCAAACGGTCCCTCATTTTATCCTTGATGGTGGCACAGAGCGCATTCTCATAGGACAGATCCGGCCGTTTTCCCAGCTTTTCATTCACATATGCCGCCGTCCGCACAGGGCCGTCGCTGGTAGATGTAAGGACCACATCGGGCTGACAGCGCAGTGCCTGCCTGTAGACCTCCTCCTGATCCAGCGTGCTCACCACCAGCTGTTCATCTGCCAGAGCAAACCCCACCGCATTCTCATCATAATCCACCAGGATCACCCGATAGCCCAGCGCCTTTGCTTTCTCGATGGCGGGCACCTGCAGGGCACTGGCTCCTAGGATCATCATTTTTTTCTGTTTCTCACTCACTTCGTTTTTTTCGATCAAATCCCCCACCTCAGCCATCAGAGCTTATTCCACATATTTCCAGTCCATCGGCGTTCCACGGGAAATGTCACACCGCGCCCGCTTCCCCAGTATCTCCTCATAGTACCTCGGCGCCATGCCAAAGGCAGGTCTGATAGACCGCATATTCTCAGCAGTGAAAACATCTCCCTTTTTCATGTCCGCTGTCACAAACAGGGACCGGCCCTCCTCCCTGCTCCTCTCCTGTTTCTCGGTCAGACGGTAGGTAACCTTCCCCAGAGCTTTCTCCACGATGCGGATCTCATCTACCATACGCTTAAATTCCGCGGGCTCCATGGAAAACGCGCCGTCCGGGCCGCCGTCCGCCCGGGACAGGGTAAGATGCTTTTCCACCATCACGGCGCCCAGCGCCACACCGGCCACCGCCACAGCGCTTCCCATGCTGTGATCGGAAAGTCCCGTCAGACAATCAAACGACTCAGCCATATGGGGAATTACTTTGAGATTCATATCCTCATAGGGCGTTGGATAAGTAGCCGTACATTTCAGAAGTATGATCTGCTCATTCCCCTCCTCCCTGCACGTTCTCACCGCCCTCTCAATATCTTCCAGATACGCGAGTCCTGTAGCCATGATCATCGGCTTTCCCAACCTTGCGATCTTACGGATCAGGGGAATATCCCAAATTTCAGGAGAAGCGATCTTATAGGCGGGCATCCGCATCTCCTCCATAAAATCTACCGCCGTGAAGTCGAATGGAGCCGAAAAACACTCCATCCCCAGATCATTGGCAAGCTTCATAAGGTCCGGCTGCCACTCCCAGGGCGTGTATGCCTCCTTAAATAAATCATAACAGGTTCTGCCATCCCAGATCGTCCCCTGCGTGATCTGAAAATATTCGTTGTCACAATCCATGGTAATGGTGTCCGCTGTGTAGGTCTGCAGCTTCACCGCATCGGCCCCCGCCTCATGAGCCGCCCTGATGATCTCCTCGGCTCTTTTTTTATCCTGCAGATGATTGGCCGACATCTCTGCCACGATAAAAGCAGGTTCTCCTGCTCCCACATAACGGTTTCCGATTTGTATTTTCTCTCTCATGAACGCCTCCGTTCTGTTCTCTATCTCATCTGCTGCCGTGCCGTTTCTGTCATCATCTTATACTTTATCTCCGCCAGTTCCCAATCCGACGGATTGTCAATATCCTGCACCTCAGTCTCCGGCACAATGATGGGCAGATACCCGTCCGGCAGATCGCCTCTGCAAGCCCGATACCGCTCCACATGGTAGCAGTAAAACTGTCCGCTGTCGTGATACATGGGCTCCAGATCCTGTGAACGTTTCGCCGCATTCTCCGGGTAGCAGTACATAAGCTTCCCCTCCCGGATCGCCATGCCACGCTGCGGCGGAAAGGAAAACCGTACCACAGGCATCACTCCCGAAGCATCCTTCTCGATCAGAAGCTCCATTGCCTCCCGCAGTTTCCCGGCCGTCACAAAGGGTGCGGTGGGATAGATACAGGCCATATAGTCAAAAAGCTCACCCTGTTTTTCGTAGGTTTCCAGCACCTCCATAAGTACATCGTCCGTGGTGGCAAAGTCCCCCGATGCAGCCTCGCTTCTCATAAAAGGCACTGATGCCCCCGCCCCACGCGCGATCCGCGCGATCTCCTCATCGTCGGTGGACACCATGACCTCCCGGAAAATGCCCGCTTTAAGCGCCGCCTCGATGGCATACGTCAGCATAGGCTTTCCCATAAACTCTTTCACATTCTTTCCCGGGATCCGCTTACTGCCGCCCCGTGCCGTAATAATCGCTATTGCATTCATCGTTTCCTCCAAAATGACTGTTACAGTCAATCTTTCATGCACGCACATATCTCCTCCGCGATCCGTTCTGCACCTCGTCCATCCGTGACCTCGGCAAGTTTTTCCTTCATGCGCTCCCGCAGCAATACATCCGTGATCAACCTCCTAATCCCGTCACACACCGCATCAATACAAGCCTCCCTGTCCAGCCGGATATCGCCCGCAAAAACCATACGCTCCTGCTCGGCGAAAAAATCTTTATCGTACCGTTGGTTATCCGCCGTCACAAAGAATACCGTGGGTACCTGCATAGCGCTCAGTTCAAACAACATCGTTCCCGCCGCTGACACTGCTCCGTCGCACACCGCCATCAGACCCGCCATATCCCGGCAGGGCTGATAAAGCTTCACGTTGGGATGCTTTTCAGCGAAAGAGACAAGCTCCCGCTCTCTGGGATGTCTGCCGCCGACTACCGTATGAAAAACAACCTTTTCCAATCCCTCTGTCTCTACGGCTCTCTGTAAGATCCCCAGAAGCGCATCCTGGGCGTCCCCGCCCCCGCTGGAAAGAAGCACCGAAAATTTCCCATCCTCCGACCGGGAATCCGGGAGCGTTTTTCTTCCAAACTCCTCCCGCAAAGGCACATAGTCCGATCCCAGAAGAAGCTTTGTCTTTTCGCCGTAGGTCTCCTTATATGGGAAGCGCGCATGGTAAGCATTGTAATTGATCAAAACATCCACCGGACAGACCACATCGAAACAATCGTCGATCCAGATTAGCTGCGCCACATCCCGCAGTCCCTCGAAGTAGGCGGGTGTCACCTGATAGGAATCCACCAGAAGCGTCCGAATTCCCGCCAGGGACAACATCTGACGCAGTCTGGGAATCTCTTCCTCCATCTGATCCCACTGCGTATGCAGACAAACCTGCTCCATTCCTGCTGCAGACAACAACTTCCCTGCACCCTCGTCCGCCGTAAAAAACAAGACCCGGCATCCCTTTTTTTGCAACTGCCTGGCAATGGTGATGCAGCGCATGATATGCCCAGTGGCAGCCGTATCATTCGCATC
>CAMWMO010000254.1 GCA_947175305.1 uncultured Lachnospiraceae bacterium | reverse complement strand
GGTTTAAGTCACAGGCTTCTAAAAACCAGATGATTCCATCCTCTTTATACCGCTCCGTAAATGCCGTCACCTGATCATACTGTGTCCCCAGCAGATTGACCAGACAATCCATGCAGCCCCCCAGGAGCCTGCCCGAGAAATTGATCACCGTCTCGGCTTCATTCGCTCCGGTCCACATCTCAACGGCATCTCTTTCACCCGCATATCGCAGATACGCCTTCTTCAGAGACTCTACATTCGTTCTGCCGTCTGGCATATAATATTTAATAACGGATGTTTCTGTCAGATTATAGGATGCGCAGGGATTTTCCTCTTCTTCCTCCAGAGACTCTTTCTCCCACTTGTCATACCCCTGCATCGTCAGCTTTTTCCCCTGCAAAAGCAGCATAGCATCTTCTAACGCCGGGTGCATCGGCTCCATAGCAAAGGAAGACGCACAGGGGCCGTAGATGGAAGCCGTATCGCACAAGGTAGTAAGCAGGAACGTAAAATTGGTATTATCCGAATATCCCAGATACCACTTCGGCGCTACTTTGCCGATTCGCTCAAAATCCACATGATCCAGGATCTCGCACATCAATTCTCCGCCTCCGCAGGAAATGAGACAGTCGTTATTTTTATCACAGTAATAATCCGTCAGCTCCTCTCCGCATTTTTGCGGTACATTGCTGATCCCCACGCCTTCTTCCACATAGCAGTTGGGCCCCAGCTGTAATTGATACCCCTGCTCCTTCCACTTCTTCTGTGCATATAAAAATCTGCTCTTGTATGGTTCAGTCGCGCATCCGAAGGAGGGCGCCACAAATCCAATCGTTCCGTTTTCCTTTAAAAATGCAGGATATCTCATATTTTTTCCTCTCTTTTCCTTTTCGTTTCACTAAGTCTTGTTTTAACTATCAAACATAACAAGTGGTTTATCCACATTTTCTGTTATATTTTCTTATTTTCCACAGCCAAAACAGCTAAATCATGTTTTAACCCATCACAAAATGCCACATAAATAGACGCAGACTGGTGAGTCTGCGTCTATTATATCACCTTTTATTGGCCTTTGCCTCTATTTTCTATGTGCTGCCAATTCTCCATCCTTCACAGTAATCAGAATCGTATCTTTCGCCTCCACCTGATCGGCCAGGATCAGCTTCGCAGACAGAGTCTCCACATATTTCTGAATATACCGTTTCAGGGGTCTCGCTCCATATACGGGATCGTAGGCATTCTCCACGATAAACTGCTCCGCCTCCGGTGAAAGCTCAATATCCAGTTCCCGATCTGACAGCCGTCTGTTGAGATCGTCCACGATCAACCGAATGATACCGCCGATATTCTCTTTGGTAAGCGGCTTAAACAGAATCGTCTCGTCCAGCCTGTTTAAAAATTCCGGGCGGAAGTGGTTACGCAGTTCTCCCATAACATGTGTTTCTGTTTCCTCTGTGATCGCGCCCTGCTCATCGATGCCATCTAACAGATAGTCCGCTCCGATATTGGAGGTCATAATCAGGATCGTATTCTTAAAATCCACTGTCCTGCCCTGAGAATCCGTGATCCGTCCATCGTCCAGCACCTGTAAAAGCACATTGAACACATCGGGATGCGCTTTCTCTATCTCATCAAAAAGCACTACAGAATAGGGCTTTCTTCTGACTGCCTCCGTCAGCTGTCCGCCCTCCTCATAGCCCACATAGCCGGGAGGTGCGCCGATCAGCCGTGACACGGCATGCTTCTCCATATACTCGCTCATATCTATGCGGACCATGTTTGTCTCATCGTCAAAGAGGGATGCCGCCAGCGCCTTAGCCAGCTCCGTTTTACCCACACCGGTAGGCCCCAGGAACAGAAAGGAACCGATCGGCTTGGTGGGATCTTTGATCCCCGCTTTGGAACGAATAATAGCATCTGTTACTTTTTCCACACCCTCATCCTGTCCGATGACCCGCTTATGCAGTTCTTCATCCAGATGCAGCGTCTTATTGCGCTCACTCTCCGTCAGCTTGGAAACCGGAATCCCGGTCCAACGCGAGATAATTTTAGCAATCTCTTCCTCCGATACACTCTGGTGCACCAGAGAAAGCTCCTCCCTGCCGACCCGTTCCTCCTCGATCTCCAGCTGTTGCTTCAGGGAAGGCAGTTTACCGTAGCTTAACTCCGCCGCTTTCTCGTAATCGCCGTCCTGCTGGGCAATCTGGATCTGACTGTTCACCTCGTCGATCTCTTCCCGAATCTTAGACAGCTTTTCCACAGAAGCCTTCTCGTTCTCCCACTGTGCCATCCGGTTTTTCAATTCTTCCTTCAGTTCAGCAAGTTCTTTTTGCAGATTAGCGAGACGCTCCCGGCTCAGATTGTCATCTTCTTTTTTTAAAGCCGTTTCTTCTATCTCCAGCTGCATCACCTTGCGGCGCAGCTCGTCTAACTCCGTGGGCATGGAATCCAGCTCCGTCTTGATCAGCGCACAGGCCTCGTCCACCAGATCGATCGCCTTGTCAGGCAGGAACCGGTCAGAGATATAGCGATTCGACAGCACCGCCGCGCTGACCAGCGCATTATCCATAATCTTCACGCCGTGATATACCTCATAGCGTTCTTTCAAACCACGCAGGATAGAGATTGTATCCTCCACCGTGGGCTCTTCCACCATGACCGGCTGAAAACGCCGCTCCAGCGCCGCATCCTTCTCGATATACTGGCGGTATTCATCCAGAGTCGTTGCACCGATACAGTGAAGCTCGCCCCGCGCCAGCATAGGCTTTAACATATTGCCCGCATCCATAGCGCCGTCCGTCTTACCCGCTCCCACGATAGTATGCAGCTCATCGATGAAAAGAATAATCTGTCCGTCACTGTTCTTCACATCATCCAGCACCGCCTTCAGACGCTCCTCAAACTCGCCCCGGTACTTGGCGCCCGCCACCAGCGCACCCATATCTAACGAAAATATCTTCTTATCTTTAAGGCCCTCCGGCACATCTCCCCTGACGATCCGCTGTGCCAGCCCTTCCGCTACCGCCGTCTTGCCCACACCGGGCTCACCGATCAGCACCGGATTATTCTTCGTCTTGCGGGAAAGAATGCGGATCACATTACGGATCTCGGAATCCCGTCCGATGACCGGATCCAGCTTCTGGTTTCTCGCTCTCTCCACCAGATCCTGCCCGTATTTCTCCAGCGTGTCATAAGTGGCCTCCGGATTGTCCGAGGTCACCCGCTGGTTGCCCCGCACAGTAGAGAGCGCCTGCAGAAATCGCTCTCTCGTAATGCCAAACTCCCGGAAGATCTCCTTGATCTCCCGATTGGGATGTTTCAGCATCGCGAGGAATAGATGCTCCACGGACACATATTCGTCACTCAGTGCTTTCGCCTCGTCCTCCGCGCTAATCAGAACCTTGTTCAGATCCTGCCCGATGTAGATCTGACCGCCCTGCACTTTCGTGCGCTTGTTTAGCCCCTGCTCCACGCGGTTTAAAAAGTATTCCTTCTGTATCTCCATCTTCTCTATGAGTTTTAAAATCAGGCTGTCATCAATCGTCAAAAGACTAAATAGCAGGTGTTCCTCTTCAATCTCCTGATTGCCGTACTCATAGGCAAGCTTTTCACACTGCTCTACTGCCTGTATGGATTTCTGTGTAAATTTTGTGAGATTCATAATATGCACCCCTTTTCTGCACATCTGTTCTACTTACACTATCACAATACAGCGAATTGTTAGCACTGTCAAGAGGTGAGTGCTAATTATTTTATAAATTTTTTGCAAACCCAGTATTTATGCGGGTTTGCGTGTTCTAAAATTTAGAATATCAACCGTTATATCCCTCCTGTCTCTTATACAAATA
>CAMWMO010000253.1 GCA_947175305.1 uncultured Lachnospiraceae bacterium | reverse complement strand
GTGTATGTATGCTGGCAGGTGGTACCGGCGATACCGTGTATGCGATGGGTCTACAGTCAGATGTGGGGACAGTCGGCGCCGTGCAGAACGTATCGGACACAGGGATGATTTCGGAGCTTTCGATAGAGGACGAGATAGGCGATCCGACAGCGGAAGATGGGGAAAAGCCCGAAGAAGAATCGGCAGAGAACGGAGACAGTGCCGAGAACAGTGGAGATGTCACGGAAGGCGATGCTGCGGGAAGTGAAGCAGCGGATGACGGCAGCGCCGAGGACGGTGACGACACGACAGGGGATGCTGCCGACAGTGAGGACAACACACCGGGAGACAGTGCCGACAGCGAGGGTGATACGGAACAAAGCGGCACGGAAGACGATGAAAATATAACGGAAAGCGAAGACGGCAGCGACAATGATGCGGCAGTAAGTGAAGACGAAGCCAATGCTGAGGATCAATCAGAGAATGAAACCGATGATGCGGTTGATGAACTGGAAGCCAGTGTGTCAGTACAGAGTATCAAGGAAGAAGAGCTGACGTTGACAGTTGATAATCCGCAGACAGTTACGCTGGCGGAAGATGAGAAGCAGTGGCTGTCCTTTACTGCGCCGCAGGATGGGTTATTCCGGTTTTATTCCACATCGGAAGACGGTTCTTATCAATCTAAATATATATATCTTTACCATGAGAAATCAGATGATGAGTACGGTTATTTTGATTATGCCTATGCGAGTGGAAATATTAATTATAATTATCGTATGAAGGAGAATGAAACGGTCTACTTGTTAGTAAAGTTTAGCAATACTTCAACAAGCGGCACATTTACGGTGAATGCCGAGAAAGTGGAAGCACCGGAATTAGCGGTAACGAAAAATGATGAGGGGAATTATACGCTCCAGTCAGACGCTTATTGTTTAAATCTGGTTATGACGCCTTCTTATAAGGCGGTGAAGGCTACAATGGAGCTGCAGCAGGCGGACGGAAGCGCTTTAACTGGTTCATACAAGATATACTATCAGTATTCTTATGACGATTTATGGGGTAATAAGAGTAATTACAATAATACGATGAATTTATATTCTTCTGAATATCGAAATGAGACTGAGATTTCAGACATAGCGGCAGGCGGAGAGTTTTTGATCACGGAACTGCAGATTCGTGACAGTTCCAATAATATTTTGGCAGTGCTTGGCGCAGATGAGCAAGCAATCAGCGTGAATACGCTGTCTACAGACAAACAAGGTGTTTTGACGCAGGTGACGGCGGAGGATACAAGCATCGCGGTGCAGGCTGAGATGATATCCAATAATAATGGACGTATCCGTTATCGTAAGGAAGAGGAAACCGAATGGTCATACTATGAGAATGTCATTTATTATTATTATAATACTAATACGATAACACTTCCTGCGGAACCCGATACGGATTATGTGGTGGAATTGACTGCCACGGATATGGAGACGGTCTATGATACGAAGGAAATCCGGACAAAAGCGTTTGCGGCATCGGACATTAGAACCGAGGTTACGAACATTACTTCCTCCGGAGCCACGATCAAAGTGACGGTTGGTACATATACGGGGAATAACCGGAATATTTGTGCGAGAGTGTCTTATATTGACAGCATGGGAGACTCACAGACGAGCACGGATTATTTGAGTACCAGTAATATAGAAAGCGGCAGTATCGATCTTTCACTCAGCAATCTGATCGCGGGAACGGAGTATAAGGGTCTGGAAGTAGAACTGGACGATACGGAGTCCTATTCGATGGAATATGTTGCTTACAGGATAAAAGTCGACAGCTTTACGACTGTTGCTTCTGCACTTACTGAGCAACAAATCAATGTAGTGGTAACACCCGACGCGGAGGACGGCACCAAGGCTGAACTGAGTGTGGAATTATCGGGTGTAACAGAAGGAAACTATTCGTACACGGTTAAACATCGTGTTGTAGGCAGTAAGGATTGGAAGGATAGCGGAACAAAGACAGGTACGCTGTATTCTTCTAATAACTATAAAGGCGTGCAGAATCTGATTTCATTGGTTGGAGATACGGAGTATGAAGTACAGGTCATGGTGGACGGTATCTCAAAGAAGGTTTTCTTCACAACTGCACCTGCGGCAGTTGCAGCTGCGGTAGAGGTGGAACCGTTGATGCAGGGCGTGCAGGTGACAGCGGAACTGACCAGTACGGAGACATTGAGTGGAACTTATTCTATTTCAGTGCAGTATTATGATCAAGACACACGCAGCTGGAAGAGTGCAAGCTATATTAACTCTACCAGTACACGTCTGACGGCGGATAACAATTGGGCGAGCGCGGCTGTTTTTTATTCGAACAGTATAAAACCTAACGCGGTGAATGATTGGAAGGTTTCAATCAGCGGCAGTGTGGGTAAGGTTTATGAGAAGTACTTTTCCTTGCAGGCGGCCAGTCAGGAGATTTCTCTGACCGCAGAGAATATCATGTGTACGACTGCTCGGATCAGAGCCATGTTGGCGGCACGTGACGAGTCGATTCAATATAACAGTGCGGACTTATATTACAGAGAAAAAGGAGCGACGCAGTGGATTAGCGGCGGTTCCTGTTCTTATACATATGAGAATGGCAGCGCAGTATCTTTGAGTGGGCTGAAAGAAGACACAGAGTATGAAGTGAAGCTTGTCTCGAGTCGGAATTCCGGGGATGTACTGGCGCAGACTACGTTCCGGACGCTTGAAGATACGAGAAGCCTGTCTGTGTCGGTGGATAACTGCCGGTACACGTCTGCACAGGTAAATTGGACCTTTGACAGCGGTGCGAACGTGCTGAATAACAGCAGTTATATTTATATCTACTATCGGGAAAAGGGCGCTGCAGTATGGAACTTTTTAAATAGTACATGGAAAAATACGACTTATACCGGAAAAGAAACACTGACTGGTCTGAAAGAGGGAACACCCTACGAGGTCTTAGTGGAAATAAAGGATACTTCATCCTCCAGTACGGCCGGACAGAATGTTGTCAGAGATGCCATGGCGGAATTTACTACGTCAGCTGTAGATCATGAATTGAAAGCGGAGCCTGTAACGCAGGAGACGGAAGCAACCTCCGTTACATTTGATATGCAGCTTACCAAGAAGACAGGTGAGTTGGAGAACAGGACGAAGGCCGTAGTATCTCTGGAATCTGCTGACGGCAGCAGTATACAGAGCAAAACAGTGTATCTTAATAAAGATGATCAGTATAAAGCGAAGGTAAAAGTAGGCAATCTTCTTCCGAATACGAAATATGCAGTAAGCGCAATGCTGTACGAGTCGGAGAATAATGCATGGAGTTATTTGAAGGACTTCGATTTGGGGGAAGTAACTACAGCAGAGGCGAAAGCGCCGACTTCACTTACGATAAGTGAGACGGAATTCGCTCTGAACAAAGGAACGTCTAAGAAGCTGACTGTAACGACACAGCCTCAGGAGGCAGCAGCCGGTCTGACATGGACATCCTCAGATGAAACGGTTGCAACGGTAGGCAGTGACGGAACTGTAACGGCGCGTAAGACCGGAGAAGCAGATATCACCGTGTCTGCAGCAAACGCCGCGGATGGCGGAACTGAGAAAGTTTCCGCGGTCAGCCATGTAACGGTACGCGATTATGCGATACGTGTTAAAAATGCGGACGGAAGCTATGACGACAACATTCCGGATCTTCTGACCAAAACGCAGAAGCGTACACTGGTTGTTTATGATAACAAGGAAGGGCTGGATCTGACAGGTGTCACATGGTCGAGCAGTAATCCGAATACCGCAACGATATCTGATGTCGGACTGCTGGAGCATCAGAATTACGGGCAGG
>CAMWMO010000252.1 GCA_947175305.1 uncultured Lachnospiraceae bacterium | reverse complement strand
CTTGTCATCATATTTCAGTCCCCAGACATCGTTGATCATATCCGCGCCTGCCGCAATTCCCGCTTTTGCCACCTCCGACTTGTAAGTATCCAGAGAAATCGGAACATTAAATCTGGATTTGATGGCTTCGATCACCGGAACGACTCTGTCGATCTCTTCCTGATCGGACACTTTTGTATAACCGGGCCGCGTCGATTCTCCGCCAACATCCACGATATCCATACCATCTGTTATCATCTGCTCTACGTGATATAATGCCTGATCCAGATCCGTATACTTTCCGCCATCAGAAAAAGAATCGGGTGTTACGTTAAGAATTCCCATCACATAAGCATGTCCTTTTGTCCTGAAATCTCTCTGTCCAATCCTCATTTTATTCTCCTCCGTATTATGATTGATATACTTACTTATCCACAGAATTTTATTGTGCTAAATCCTGATTATATTTCTTGTTTTCACCCAGCATTTTAAAAAATAACTCCTGTAACTCAGTGTTTTCCTGAAAACATCCTCTGGACGCCATGGTTACTGTCCTGCTTCCCGGCTTTTCCACACCCCGCATCGTCATGCACATATGTTCCGCCTCCAACATTACCATCACACCCTGCGGCTTCAGATGCTCCATGACCGCCTCCACGATCTGTATTGTCATCTGCTCCTGGATCTGAGGCCTTCTGGCGTAAACCTCCACAGTTCTTGCCAGCTTACTAAGACCCACCACCTTGCCGTCCGGCAGATATGCGATATGCGCCTTCCCGTAAAAGGGCATCAGATGGTGCTCGCATATAGAATAAAAGGTGATATCTTTTACAAGAACGATCTCATTGCTGGCTACCGCAAAGGTCTTGGACAGATGCGTTGCCGCATCCTCCTTCATTCCGGCAAAGATCTGCTCATACATGCGCGCGATTCGCTCCGGCGTCTCCCGCAGTCCCTCTCTGTCCACATCCTCGCCGATGCCCTCTAAGAGCAGTCGGACCGCCTCTTTAACTTTCGTCTGATCTACCATGGGTGTCTCTCCTGATCGTATCTCTGTGTTCGACTACATCCATCAGTTCTCCCAGATAGGAGAGAGAGCCGAACGCTATGATCACGGTGTCCTTATCCTTTCCCACAAGGAGATAGGCTATCTCCACCGCCTCCTGTACACTGTCTGCCGCCGTCACAGCGCCATGGTACTCTCTGGCCGCCTGCGCCAGATCGAGTGCCGACAGTGCGCGGTCTCCTATGGGCGGCGTCACCGTGATGATGTGGGATGCCAGCGGAAAGGTAGCGCGAATCACCTTATCGTATTCTTTATCCCGTAACATTCCCATTATATAAATAATTTTCCGGTTTGTAAAATAAAACCGAATACTTTCCGCTAATCTCCGGGCAGCATCCTCGTTGTGGGCGCCATCCGCAATAAAGAGCGGTCTCTTGGCGATCACATCAAACCGCCCCGGCCATCGAGTCTCCAAAAGGCCCTTCCTCAGCTTCTCCTCCGGCACCGTAAAACCGCATCTTACAAGCGCCATCACCGTCTCCACCGCCAGCACCGCATTCTCGATCTGAAACTGCCCCGGCATGGAAATCTCCAGATTCTTATAGCGGTCATAGCTAAAGCTCTGTTTGGTCACACCATATTTGACCTGTTTCGTCCGGGATACATCCGCCGTCAAAAACTTGCTTTTTTTCAAAACCGCTGTCTGCCGCAGAATCTTCATAACCTCAGGATCCTGCTTTACAGAAATTGTATAACACTTGCTCTTTATAATACCGGCCTTCACCTGGGCAATCTCCGGAAGGGTCTCTCCCAGAATCTCCATATGATCCATACTGATGGATGTAAAGACTGCCGCCAGCGTATTGTTCACCACATTCGTAGCATCCAGCGCGCCGCCCAGCCCGGTCTCCAGAACCACCAGGTCACAGGCCTTATCTAAAAAATATAAAAAAGCTACCGCTGTCTCCACCTCAAAAAGGGTGGGATGCGGAAGTCCTTCCGCCGCCATTGCTTCCGCCGCCGTTTTCACAGGCTCCAGATACTTACACAGTCCCGACTGGGTGATCATACGGCCGTCCACCTGAAACCGCTCCCGGTACTCCCTTACTGTGGGGGAAATATATCTGCCAACCCGGCAGCCCGCCGTCTGCATCACTGTGGAAACATAGGCCAGCGCGGAACCCTTTCCGTTGGTTCCCGCTATATGTACAAACTGTAGCTGTTCCTGCGGATCCCCCAGCCGTTCACACAGCTGACGCATAGTCTCCAGCCCCATGACGCTGCCAAGAGGCCGCAGCTCTTCTACATATTCCATGGCTTCCCGATAGTTCATGTGGCATCCTCTCTTGAATATTCTATCACCAAACCGTCTATACTGTCCTTATGAGAAAATTGATACACAACTTCATTCACTGCGGCCTGTTAGGGTGGTTTTTAGAGATCACCTTCACGGCTTTTCACGCCTTTCGCAGACGGGATCTCACACTGCCCGGCGTCACCTCCATCTGGATGTTTCCCATCTACGGTATGGCTGCCCTGCTCGCTCCCCTCTGCCGTCTGATCAGGAACCGCTCACTGCTGTTTCGCGGTCTCACCTATACCGGCCTGATCTTTACCGGTGAATTTTTCACCGGCATATGGCTAAACCGCCGCAAGCTGTGTCCCTGGAACTATGAGCGCTCCCGCTGGAACCTGGCCAAAGTGATCCGCCTTGACTATGCTCCCTGCTGGTTTATCACAGGACTGCTTTTCGAACGTCTCCTGCGGGAAAACGACCCTTCTCTGCGCCCGGACTAGCTGCTCCGGCATCAGTCTATATCAATGTCATCCGCATCAATATTTAAAGTATTTAAGGTCCGGCGCTTTCTTCTTGCCGCCTCGGACGCATACAAAATATAGTTCTTTACCTCTTTCGCATGCTTGATATGCTCTAAAAAAAGCTGAGGATGCGTGGTGTCTCCTGTAAAGCAGACCACCGTGCCCAGCCCGAAAATGCGTTCCACCAGACTGGTCCTCAGCTCCACATCCTGAACTTTATATAAATAACAGTCGTTCTCCTTTGAGCTGAGCAATCCCTCATTAATGGTGATCACACGCTCGTTGATCGTATATTTCGTAAACGTAAAGGGAAGCCCGAAAAACAGCCAACGCTTGCGCTCCACGTATTCCTTTACGCCCTCCTGCTCTTCTTCTATATCTAAATCTTCCTCTAACGCTTCTCTCTTTTCTTCCATGGTAACCTCCATCTTTTCGCAGTAACACCTACGTAAACATCTTACCACATCCCTCTTTATTTCACAAGTTGCACTTCCCCTTGCACGCCACCCCTGCTTTATGCTATGATGTATAAAACATGGTAATCGAAAATCATATATAAGGAGGACTCCACATGACTGCTAAAGAATGTATCGTAGGGCGCAGAAGCATCCGCAAATTCAAGGCTGATCCCGTCTCACATGAACTCATATCCGAGATCGTTGAGACCGCTTCCTATTCGCCCAGCTGGAAACATACTCAGATCACCCGCTACATCGCCGTGGAGGGCGCTCTGAAAGAGAAAATTGCCAGAGAGTGTACTGCTATATATCCCCCTAACGGCGATATTATCGCTGCCGCCCCCGTATTGATGGCTGTTACCATTATCAAGAATCGCAGCGGCTATGAGCGCGACGGCTCCTTCAGCACTCCCCGCGGCGACGGCTGGCAGATGTATGATGCCGGTATCGCTTCCCAGAGTCTTTGTCTGGCAGCCTATGAAAAGGGACTCGGTTCCGTGATCCTCGGTCTTTTCGATCAGAGTGCGGCGGAATCTTTATTGCAGCTTCCCGAGGACAGAGAACTGGTAGCGC
>CAMWMO010000251.1 GCA_947175305.1 uncultured Lachnospiraceae bacterium | reverse complement strand
CGATAACCGTAATACCCGGAATTGTCCGCATCAGCGCCACATCCTCGTTACACTGATGGGTCGCACCGTCCTCACCCACGGTGATACCGGCGTGAGTCGCACCGATCTTCACATTCAGATGCGGATAACCGATGGAATTACGAACCTGCTCGAAATTACGTCCCGCCGCAAACATCGCGAAGGAGCTGATAAAAGGAATCTTGCCGCAGGTAGCAAGACCTGCCGCGATACCTGTCATATTACACTCTGCAATACCACAGTCTATATGACGGTCCGGAAAAGCCTTCAGGAACACGCTGGTCTTGGTAGCGCCTGCCAGATCTGCATCCAGGACTACCAGATTCGGGAATTCTGCACCACACTCAGCAAGTGCATTACCATAGCTTTCTCTTGTTGCGATTTTCTTAACATCTGCCATTAGTTTGCACCTCCTAACTCTTTACCGATCTTCTCGAGATCTGCCATCGCCGTCGCATACTCCTCATCGTTGGGAGCCTTTCCATGCCAACCCGCATTGTTCTCCATAAAGGAAACACCCTTACCTTTCACTGTCTTGCAGACGATCGCAGTGGGCATACCCTTGGTCGCTTTCGCCTCCTTGAAAGCAGCGTCAATCTGATCAAAGTCATTGCCGTCAATATTGATCACATGGAAATTAAATGCCTCAAACTTCTTGTCGATCGGATAAGGAGAACATACATCATCGATCTTACCGTCGATCTGCAGACCGTTGTTGTCCACAATAACTACCAGGTTATCCAGCTTTCTGTGTCCTGCAAACATAGATGCCTCCCACACCTGGCCTTCCTGAATCTCTCCGTCGCCAAGAAGTGTGTAGGTTCTGTAATCCTTATTGTCCATCTTCGCCGCCAGCGCCATGCCTACCGCTGCGGAAATACCCTGTCCCAGGGAACCTGAGGACATATCCACACCGGGTGTCTCCTGCATACAGGGATGTCCCTGCAGATAGGAGCCTAAATGACGCAGAGTCGGAAGATCTTCCACCGGGAAGTATCCTCTGTTGGCCAGCACAGAATAAAGACCCGGCGCCGTGTGTCCTTTGGATAATACGAAGCGGTCTCTGTCCGCCTTCTTGGGATCCTTCGGATCAATATTCATCTCCTCGAAATAGAGATAAGTAAAAATATCTGCCGCTGACAGGGATCCGCCCGGATGCCCCGCTTTAGCGCCATGTACCGCTGTCACGATACCCTTGCGAACTTCATTAGCTTTTTTTTGCAACTCTAATTTGTTCATCGCTATCCTCCATCCATCAAAACTATAATAGTAACCTGACTACAGTGTATCACAAAGATACGCTTTTGTCACCGTGCCCGAGCAAAACGCTATCTTTGCCCGTAGTACGCATTTTCTCCATGCTTCCGGAAATAATGCTTATCCTGCAGTTCCTGTGGCGCGGGCTGGATCCTCGCATTGATCGTCTCTGCGCGATATGCCATCTTCGCCACTTCCTCTAATACGACCGCATTATGTACCGCCTCATGGGCATCCTTGCCCCAGGCAAATGGTCCGTGATTCTTGCACAGAACTGCCGGAACTGCCTCCGGATCCTTCTCCATCCTCTTGAACTCATTGACGATCAAAAGACCCGTATTCTTCTCGTAAGCATCCTCGATCTCGTCCGCATTCAGACAGCGCAGACAGGGAATCTCGCCATAGAAATAGTCCGCGTGAGTGGTGCCATAGCAGGGAATGCTTCTGCCCGCCTGAGCCCAGCTGGTAGCATAGGAAGAATGGGTATGCACCACACCGCCGATCTTCGAATATGCCTTATACAGCTCCACATGCGTAGCCGTATCGGAAGAGGGGTTGTATTTCCCCTCCACCCGGTTGCCGTTTAAATCCATCAATACCATATCATCCGGGGTGAGTTTGTCATACTCCACGCCGCTGGGCTTGATCGCGAAAATACCGCTCTCCCTGTCAATCTCGCTCACATTGCCCCAGGTAAAAGTAACCAGTCCGTACTTCGGGAGAAGCATATTCGCCTCATAAACCCGTTTCTTTAAATCTTCAAGCATTATTTCCCTCCTTATATGCTCTCAACTGCGGCTCTCTCAATGGCGAGTCCTGCGCTGTAAACCTTCATAAACTTATTAAAGCCTTCCACATCGGCTGCCTTCGGCTCCATCTTCTCACCTTTCTGCCCTGCAAACACTTTACTGTCAAGGAATGCTGCCAGGCTCTCGTCCGCCCCTTTGTTAATCATGTAGGAAGCGAGAAGTGCAATGCCCCAGGCGCCGCCTTCACCTGCCGTCTCCATAACGCTCACCGGCGCGTTCATCGCCGCCGCAAGGATGCTCTGGCCGACGCCTTTGGTCTTAAAGAGACCGCCATGTCCCAGAATCTCATCCACCTGCACGCCGTCGTTGAAAAGAATATCGAAACCGGTCTTGAGCGCTCCCAGGGAAGTGAAGAGGTGCACTCTCATAAAGTTGGCTAGGCTGAATTTTGCATCCGGTGTACGCACAAACAGCGGACGTCCCTCGTTAAAGCCGGTCACATGCTCGCCGGAGAAATAGTTGTAGGCAAGCAGGCCGCCACAGTCGTCATCTCCCTCAAGCGCCTTGCGGTAAAGATTGCCGTACAGCTCGTTCATATCTACCTTCATGCCCATCATCTCAGAGTATTCCTTAAACAGATTTACCCAGGCATTTAAATCGGAGGTACAGTTATTGCAGTGTGCCATTGCCACCAGACTGCCGTCCGGCGTGGTAACCATATCAATCTCTTTATACACTCTGGAAAGTTCTTTCTCCAAGACAATCATCCCGAACACACTGGTGCCTGCGGACACGTTGCCGGTACGCTGCGCGACACTGTTGGTAGCTACCATGCCGGTACCTGCATCACCCTCCGGCGGACAGACCGGAACTCCTGCCTGCAGTGTGCCGGTAGGATCTAAAAGTTTCGCGCCTTCCTCTGTCAAAGTGCCAGCCTGCTGTCCGGCCGTATATACCTTGGGCAGCACATCTTTTAACTTCCAATCATATTTCTTATCTGCCACCGCCTGGTCAAACTGTGCAATCATTTTTTCATTGAACTGTCCTGTCGCGATATCAATAGGGAACATACCGGAGGCTTCACCGACGCCGACAACTTTCTCTCCTGTCAGCTTCCAATGGATATAGCCTGCCAACGTGATGACAAACTTTAAGTCCGCCACATGCTCATCGCCGTTTAAAATGCACTGATAAAGGTGCGCGATCGTCCATCTCTGCGGAATATTGTAATTAAAAAGATCTATCAGCTTTGCAGACGCTTCCTCAGTAATCGTATTTCTCCAGGTACGAAAAGGCACCATCAGCTCATCCTTGTCATTGAACGCCATATAGCCATGCATCATCGCGCTGAAGCCGAGTGCTCCGATTTTGATAAGTTTCTCGCCATACTGCGCCTGCACATCCTCTGTCAGCTTTTTGTAGCAGTCCTGTAACCCTGTCCAAATGTCATCCAGACTGTAAGTCCAAATGCCGTTTTCCAGTCTGTTTTCCCAGTCGTGTGCTCCCGATGCAATGGGCTTGTTGCTCTCATCTACCAGAACCGCCTTGATTCGGGTAGAACCGAACTCGATACCCAGCACCGCCTTACCGCTTGCAATACATTCTTTTGCTCCCATATATCCCTCTCCTTTCATAGGTTTATCTATACGCTGCCTCGTTCCATCTCAGCTCATTCTTGAAGTTACGGATCGTGGTATCCTTGTCGATCACTACGCTCTCAATGCCCATAGCAGCTGCCCAGTCAACCATCTGATCCACGGTCAGGTCGTAAGAGAATGCGGTATGATGTGCACCGCCTGCCAAGATCCAAGCCGTAGCGCCAATCTCCAGATTAGTC
>CAMWMO010000250.1 GCA_947175305.1 uncultured Lachnospiraceae bacterium | reverse complement strand
GCCCCGGAGGGACTTACGCGGGTGAAAAAGGCCGGTGGTTATACGGCGGCGGAAGTGGCTGCGTGGCTTCCTGCGCAGGTCACAGTCACCTACACGGGGGATGGCTATACGGCGAGGACGGAAAACAGGGCGGTCACATGGGACACGGCTTCCATTGGGACGGACTTTGGCGTGGCGCTGGGAAGAAAAACGGTAAACGGCACTGTGGCGCTGCCTGAGTGGGCGACAGGGCAGGATTCCGTCAGCATCGGGATCGAATTTATTGATAAGAATATACTGACAGATGCACAGATGGGGCTTTCCATATCCGGCTGGACTTATGGGGAGCAGACAGCGCCTGCTCCGCAGGGCAGTATCACCGTGACGGATACAAACCCTGCCTATACCTATCTTTACAGTGCCGACAACGGCGGCTCATGGGCAGCGGCACAGAACCTGCCAAAGTCTGGGAGCGGACATATCGTTCCCGGCACATATCTGGTGGAGATGACCTATACGGGCGACAACTATACGGGCAGCAAGAGGGCTTCCTTTACCGTGACAAGAAAAGCGCTTGACATACTGCCGGGAACCCTTGCAGTGAACGATAAAAATTACGACGGAACTACGGTTGCCACACTGAAAGAAGGCGGACAGCCTGAACTTTCCGGCGTGGTCACGGGGGATATTGTAACGCCGGGCGGCACTCTCAGCGCAGTATTTGCCGAAGCGGGACCTAAAAAGAACATTCCGGTAACTGTGACAGGCTTTGAGCTGACAGGCAGAGATGCCGGATATTATGAGCTTGGAAATACGACGATCACACTAAATGCTACTATCAATAAGGCAGACGGCACTCCTCCGTCCAGTGGTGGAAACGGTGGCGGAGGCAATAGCGGCGGAAATGGTGACGGTGAAAACGGTGGCGGAAACGGCAACGATGACAGTGGCGACGGTAGCGGTGATAACGGCGGGAGCAAACCGGGGGATGACAGCGATCCCGGTACACCTGCAGTTACGCCGCCGGCAGTAACGCCTCAGCCTGTTCCCGGAACAGAAGGCAGTCCCGATAAGGACACGGAAACACAGCCTACACCGCAGCCAGGAGGAAAGCCGGAACAGAGTGTGGAGCCGAAAGACACGGACACAAAAGACACAGATAAACCGGAACAGAATGATGACTCCACACAGCCGGACAACAGACCACAGCCGGAAGATGAGACAGTACAGACCGTACCGGCAGTGATCGCCGACGGCAGGATCGTTGTAGACGATGGAAGTGGTTCCGGGGATGGAAGCAGTACAGGCAGCGGAAATCCCGCGGATGGCGGAAAAATCGCTACAGGAAATGTACCGGGTATGGCGGATGACGGCTCTATGCCGAAAACCAGTACATTACTTGCAGTCGGAGACGGCGCGGTCATCGTAACGGTAGTCTGCGAGGAGGAGGGATATGCAGCCGGAGTGAGAGATACGGCAGCGGTGGCAAATGCAGTGCTGACGCCGGAGCAGATACAGCTTGTAAATGATGGCGGGACCATAGAGATCCGGGTAGATGTCAAAGATATCTCGGATGGTATACCGCTGCAGGATAAGGAGACAGTGGAGAAGGGCCGTGAAGCTTATGGGCAGTACCTTCCGGATCTGACGCTGGGAGCCTATGTGGATATCTCCGTGTACATAAAGACGGGGGAGGGCGGCTGGAATGCCGTTACCGAGACGAAGGAGCCCATCGAGGTAGTGATCGGCGTGCCGGAAGCGCTCCGGAGAGATGGCCGGGAGTATTATATCATCCGCGCTCATGAGGGCAGGCATGACCTGCTGAACGATATGGACGATGTACTGGATACCATAACGATCATCACGGATATGTTTTCAAGCTATGCGATAGCGTACCGGCTGACAGGCGCAGCGAATACAATGTATGGCGGAGTGGATATCGTGGACGGTAAGGCGCAGTGCAGGTTGTGTCATATCTGTCCAACATTTCACGGCGTATGCTGCTTTATCTGGCTGGCGGTTATTGTGGCAGTGGTTGTTCTAGTGGGACTTATCCTGTATCTGGGATATTTCTGCATTACTTATCATCGTAAGCGGGCGGCGGAGAAATAAATTCACAAAATAAAAGACAGGCGGGGTTTCCCGTCTGTCTTTGCGATGTGCACCATGCGACGTATGATTCTTTTGAAATGGATTATGAATTTACTCGCTCTTCATATGCTTCTCTTCATCATATTCAAAGATACTCACCGCGATCACCTCCGCACGATTCTTGGATAAAAAGTCTGAAAGTATTCCGTTTCTGAGACAATGATCCACTGCCCGTTCGACGGCTCCTCCTGTTTCTTTTCAAATGCGTCTGACAGAGATAGTATCTGCTGTTCGGGCTGAAAATCTGTCCCATTATAAAATACGACAAATTCGTAAAGCAGCAGTTCAAAATTGAACACAAAAGAAATCAGTGTCTTTGTAGTTACGTTGTGCATTTGTTTTACTCATGTGATGTCCTCCTTAATGGTGCAGGAGAACTATTCCAGATACTCCTGCTTTGTATAGTGTTGATTGGATGTAAAGCATGGATTTTCTGAAACTTAGAAAATAGAGAATTTATTGACCTGTTTATGTAGAAAATATGCTTTTTATTACTATAGCATGTGCTTAACGTAATTGCAAATATTTTTTATGGAAATAAATGTGAAATATTCGGTTTTTTGTTTCTGATCGTATAGCAGATGAAAATGCGATATGAGATGCAATGTATGCCGAAAAAAGTGCGTTCTGTACCGGATATGCTCTGTGTTCATGGGGTGTTACATGATTAGGCAGACTGTTCAGATGAGGCAATAGACTTTATATTTGGCTTGTGGTACACTTATATTGTAACAGTATAAACACAGGCTATTGTATAGAAAGTGGGTGATTATATGCCGTCTGGTATTGAAGTGACGAAAATGGCGCTCGACGATTTTGCGAAAGTACAAAGACGTATGTTATTAGCGAAGAAAGAAAATGCAACGGAAACCTACGCGGATCTCAAAGAGGAGTATATCACGCTAAAAGCGTTGCTTAATGTGGCAGGTGTTAATCTGACAGAACTTGATAAGATCAAAGAGTAAAAAGGGGATATCTATGCGGGAGATGGAATTTAAGATGGAACGGCCCGGTCTGTTAAAAGAGGGAGACCGGATCACAGTGACAGAGGGTGTTCTCCCAAGCAACTATTATTATACGATAGATCCGTCTCTTGCAATGTCCGGCAACTTTCCCTTTCGGGAGAGGATGCTGGAGCGTGAGGGTATAGTGACCGAAGTGAAAGAGACAGCCAGAGGATATTATGTGGTGGCAAGATTCGGAGAGTAGGTAAGTGAAGGAGGAAAATGTTATGTTAACTAAAGTATCCACAGATAAAGCGCCGGCGGCCATCGGGCCTTATTCGCAGGGAATCATCGCGGGAGATTTTCTGTTCGCATCGGGACAGATCCCGATTGATCCCGCCACAGGAGAGATTACAGGTAAGGATGTGACCGAGCAGGCGGAACAGGCGATAAAGAACGTTGGGGCGATCCTTGCGGAGGCGGGAACGGATTATACCAAGGTGGTGAAGACTACCTGCTTTTTAGCGGAGATGGCGGACTTTGCAGCCTTCAATGCGGTGTATGAGAAGTATTTCACCGAGAAGCCCGCGCGCAGCTGTGTGGCGGTGAAGCAGCTGCCGAAGGATGTGCTGTGCGAAGTGGAAGTTCTGGCTTATCTGAGATAAGCGATCGAGTGTCTGCACACTCGATCAAGAGAATGCTTTGCATTCTCCTTTAATGGTATACGTTGTGGCATTTTTGCAAAAGAGATTTACATAAAATATGGGCAATGTTGTATTGATCGGAATGCCCGGTGTGGGAA
>CAMWMO010000249.1 GCA_947175305.1 uncultured Lachnospiraceae bacterium | reverse complement strand
GAGGTGGACAGAGCCTACCGTGACGGGGCTAACATCATCATCCTCTCCGATCGGGGCGTGGATGAAAACCGGGTGGCTATCCCTTCCCTGCTTGCGGTGTCGGCGCTGCAGCAGCATCTGGTGAGCACAAAAAAGAGAACCAGCGTGGATATCATCTTAGAGTCGGCGGAACCCAGAGAGGTGCACCATTTCGCGACGCTGTTAGGCTTCGGCGCCTCGGCAGTCAATCCCTATCTGGCACAGGAGAGCATCAAGGAGTTGATCGACAACCATATGCTGGATAAGGATTACTATGCGGCGGTGAACGATTACAACGACACTGTGCTGCACGGTATCGTGAAGATCGCTTCCAAGATGGGTATTTCCACGATTCAGTCTTATCAGGGATCAAAGATTTTTGAGGCCATCGGCATTGATGCGGATGTGATCGATAAGTATTTTACCAATACCGTGTGCCGTGTGGGCGGTATCACTCTGAAAGATATCGAGGAAGAGGTGGATGCACTGCACTCCATGGCTTTTGACCCACTCGGTCTATCTACGGATGTGACGCTGGACAGCATAGGACATCACCAGATGCGCAGCGGTGCGGACGAACATCTCTACAACCCGGAGACCATTCATTTATTACAGGAGTCAACCAGACGGGGAGATTACAATTTATTTAAAGAATATACCAATTCGGTCAATAAGGAGGACAGTATCAAGAATCTTCGCGGCCTGATGGATTTTAATTATGCGAAGAAACCCTTGCCGATAGAGGAGGTGGAGGATGTTGACACGATTGTCACAAGATTTAAGACCGGCGCCATGTCCTACGGCTCCATCTCCAAGGGGGCACACGAGACCATGGCAATCGCCATGAACCGTCTCCACGGCAAATCCAATTCCGGCGAGGGCGGGGAGGATAAGGAGCGGCTGAGCATCGGGGAGGACGGATTAAACCGCTGTTCGGCTATCAAGCAGGTGGCCAGCGGTCGATTCGGTGTCACCAGCGAATACTTAAACAGCGCCCAGGAGATACAGATCAAGATGGCGCAGGGAGCGAAGCCCGGTGAGGGCGGTCATCTGCCCGGCGGCAAGGTGTACCCGTGGATTGCCAAGACCAGACATTCCACGCCCGGCGTAGGGTTGATCTCACCGCCGCCCCATCACGACATCTATTCCATCGAGGATCTGGCGCAGCTGATCTATGACCTGAAAAATGCCAACACCAGAGCGCGCATTTCCGTGAAGCTGGTATCTGAGGCCGGTGTGGGCACGGTGGCGGCAGGCGTGGCGAAGGCGGGTGCACAGGTGATCCTGGTGTCCGGCTATGACGGCGGTACAGGCGCGGCGCCCCGCAATTCGATCCACAATGCGGGTCTTCCCTGGGAGCTGGGACTGGCGGAGACGCACCAGACCCTGATACAGAACGGTCTTAGAAATAAAGTCCGCATCGAGACGGACGGCAAGCTGATGAGCGGTCGGGATGTGGCAATCGCGGCGATTCTGGGAGCGGAGGAGTTTGGCTTTGCAACAGCGCCTCTGGTGACCATGGGCTGTGTGATGATGCGCGTCTGCAATCTGGACACCTGTCCGGTGGGCGTGGCGACTCAGAACCCGGAGCTGCGCAAGCGTTTCACGGGCAAACCGGAATATGTGGAGAACTTTATGCGGTTCATCGCCCAGGAGCTTAGAGAGTATATGGCGAAGCTGGGTGTGCGGAAGGTAGATGAGCTGGTGGGCCGAACGGATCTGCTCAGGGTCAAGGAGGGGCTCACCGACCGCCAGCAGAAGATAGATCTGAGCCTGATCCTGACGAATCCCTATGAGGGCAGTAAGGAGAAGTGCATCTTCGATCCGAAGCAGGTGTATGACTTCCATCTGGAGAAAACACTGGATGAGAAGGTGCTGTTAAAGCAGATGGCACAGGCTTTGGAATCCGGGCAGAAGAGGAGTCTGGAGGTGGATGTGTCGAATACCGACCGTACCTTCGGCACTATCTTCGGCTCCGAGATCACCAGAAGATTCGGAGACTCGCTGGAGGAGGATACTTACCATATCCTGTGCAAAGGCTCCGGCGGTCAGAGCTTCGGCGCGTTTATTCCGAAAGGACTGACCCTTGAGCTTGTGGGAGATTCCAATGACTATTTCGGCAAGGGCTTGTCCGGCGGGAAACTGGTGGTCTATCCGCCGAAGGGATCTGTTTTTAAGCAGGATGAGAATATCATCATCGGTAATGTGTCGCTCTATGGCGCGACTTCCGGCAAGGCGTTTATCAACGGCGTGGCGGGTGAACGTTTTTGTGTGCGTAACTCCGGCGCGATCGCAGTGGTGGAGGGCGTGGGCGACCACGGCTGTGAGTATATGACCGGCGGCCGTGTGGTAGTCATCGGCTCCGTGGGCAAGAACTTTGCGGCGGGCATGAGCGGCGGCATTGCCTATGTGCTGGATGAGAACAATGACCTGTACACGAAGACCAACAAGGAAATGGTTTCCTCTTATGAGATCACCTCTAAATATGATGTTCTGGAACTGAAAGAAATGATCAAAGAGCATGTGGCCTATACCAATTCCGTTAAAGGGAAGGAGATCCTGGATAATTTCGGGGAGTATCTGCCGAAGTTTAAAAAGATCATTCCTCACGACTATGAGATTATGTTAAAGCTCATTGTACAGATGGAGGAGAAGGGACTCAGCGCGGAACAGGCGCAGATAGAGGCGTTTTACAAGAAGGATAAGGAAAACGTCTGACAGAGTATGAGAAATGCGGGGCGTAGACGCTCCGGAATGGAGGAAATCATGGGAAAACCAACAGGATTTATGGAATATGAGCGCAAGGTTTCAAAGGATGTGAGCCCGAAACAGCGCATTAAGAATTTTAAAGAGTTTCATGAGCATCTGTCCAGGGAGGAACAGCAGCTGCAGGGTGCGCGCTGTATGGACTGCGGTGTACCGTTCTGCCAGTCGGGAGCGACGCTCTGCGGTATGACCTCCGGGTGCCCTCTGCACAATCTGGTGCCGGAGTGGAATGATCTGGTCTACATGGGAAACTGGGAGCAGGCATACTACCGGCTCCACAAGACCAATAATTTTCCGGAATTTACGTCAAGGGTGTGCCCGGCTCTCTGCGAGGCGGCCTGTACCTGCGGCTTAAACGGCGATCCGGTCTCCACCAAGGAGAACGAGTACGCCATCATTGAAAATGCCTACGATAAAGGATATGCGGCCGCCCAGCCGCCCAAGGTGCGCACCGGCAAAAAAGTGGCGGTGGTGGGCAGCGGTCCCTCCGGTCTTGCCGTGGCGGATCAGCTCAACAGGCGCGGTCATCAGGTGACGGTGTTCGAGCGTTCTGACAGGATCGGCGGATTACTTATGTACGGCATTCCAAATATGAAGCTGGAAAAGCACATCATCGACCGCAAGGTGAAAGTGATGGAGGAGGAGGGCGTGACCTTCCTCACAGGCAGTGATGTGGGAAAAGACATTAAGCCGGATAAACTCTTGAAGGAATTTGACCGGGTGGTGCTGTGCTGTGGTTCCTCCCAGCCCAGGGATATCAATGCATCCGGCAGGGATGCGAAGGGGATCTATTTTGCGGTGGATTTCCTAACAGCAAACACGAAGAGCCTGTTAGACTCGGATTTTCAGGATAAAAAATATGTGGATACCAAGGATAAAAACGTGGTCATCATCGGCGGCGGCGACACCGGTAACGACTGCGTGGGCACAGCGATCCGCCACGGGGCAAAATCCGTGACTCAGATCGAGATGATGCCCAAGGCGCCGGATACCCGCGCGGACAATAATCCCTGGCCACAGTGGCCGAAAGTCTGTAAGACAGATTACGGCCAGCAGGAGGCCATCGCGGTGTACGGTCACGACCCGCGGATCTATGAGT
>CAMWMO010000248.1 GCA_947175305.1 uncultured Lachnospiraceae bacterium | reverse complement strand
CTTCCTGCGCTGCGGGATGCCGACTATGAGAACGATGAGGTTTTCCGGGAGAAGCTTTCGGATCTGCATGCGGCGATCGAGGCGCATCTGGCAGAGTCCCCATGATGATAGATTATTTATGAAATATTAAGAATTACACACTATTTTTCTTAAATTCTCCGCTCTATTATATAAATGCGTAAGTGGGCGTTGACAAAAACGCGTCCTTAGAGAGATTTTAAAGATTCATACGCTATGATAAAAAGGTGCAGGGCATTTGTTGTAGAGTGTCCCTGCACCGGGATACATAAGAGGGGAGACAGCAATGGGACAGGCACAGAGGAAAGACACACGCAGTACAGCGCAAAGCAGCGGCAGGAGAGTTTCACAGAGTCGTAGAGGAAATGGTGCGGGGAACACAGGAGCCACAGCGAGGAAAACAAAAGAGCGTGATATAGAGTTGTGGGAGATTAATCGAGGGGACGATCATCCTCGGATGATGCGTCTGGCTGACCGGGAGAATCATCAACCCAAGCGCAGGGGAAGGAATTCGCAGCCTGTGCAGTCTGCCCGTCGTACATCGGGGAATCCTCGTTCGGTTCGCTCCATAAATCGAAGCAGAGCGAGACGCAGGAAGGTGTATCTTTACCGGCTGATCGCTCTTTTTGTCATTGTGGTATGCCTGGTATTGATCTATCAGACGACTGGTGCTATTTATCGCATGGCGCACCGGGATAAGGTGAAGAAAAATCTGGGAATCGTGGATGTGATCTCTGAGCAGATCAATAAAAAGGAGATCACGCCACCCGAGATCATAGAAGATTTTTTGGAAGTAAACGATTATTCCAGGCCGGGCACGAAGGTGAATCGGATCAAGAGTATTTTTGTCCATTATACGGCCAATCCCGGCACGTCTGCACAGCAGAATCGCAGTTATTTCGCTAATCTGGCGCAGACAAAGGAGCGGTCAGCCAGCGCGCATTTTATCATCGGCTACGAGGGAGAGATCTTACAGTGTATTCCGCTGGAGGAACAGGCTTACGGAGTAAAGACCAGAAATGATGATTCCCTCTCCATAGAGTGCTGTTACCTGAATGAAAATGGAGAATTCACGCAAGAGACCTACGATACACTAATCCATACACTTGCGTGGTTGATCCAGGAGTATGATCTGACTACAGAAGATATTTTGCGGCACTATGATTGCGGAGGAAAGAAATGTCCGTTATACTATGTAGAGAACCCGTATGCTTGGGAGAAGCTGCTGGTGGATGTGGAGCGCTATCAGCAGGAGGGAACGGACTTATAAATGTTGTTTGTTTCCACTGAAAACTTTTGCAATTATTGTAAAAGTTTTCAGTAGAAATGAAAACTTTGTTTGACATGTAAAAAAGCTTTCAGTATAATTTCTGTATAGATACAGATATTGACATTCACCAAGTGCATAAAAATGGGAGATTGTTATGATCTATAGAGAACATTATATTAAACCTGTTCGGGATTTTTATGAATCGGATCTGATTAAAATTATCACTGGAATCCGCCGTTGCGGCAAATCTGTTATTTTGGAGCAGATCATGCAGGAAATCGGGGGAAAAACGGATAATATTATTTATCTTAATTTTGAAGACAGACGTATATCCGCCAATATAACAGATGAAAATTCTCTGATTTCGTATGTGGAAAACCACCGAAAAGGCGGAAAATGCTATCTTTTCTTTGATGAAGTGCAGACCCTTGACGGTTGGCAGAATGCATGCAAAACTCTGCGGCTTTACGACTATTCTCTGTTTATTACGGGGTCCAACTCTAAACTGCTTTCGGGAGAATTTACGAAAGAACTTAGCGGAAGATATGTTGCTTTTCGTATTCGTCCTTTTGTTTATAAAGAGATCATAGAATATGCCGCAGAACTTGGGAAAGAAGTTTCTGTCACGGATTATCTGGTTTGGGGCGGCTTTCCCAAACGTTTTGAGTTTGACAATCCTACGGCACAGCGTAGATATCTTAATGATTTAGACGATACGATTATCATCAATGATCTGATGCACCGTTATAAAATCCGCAAAGAAAACCTGTTCAAAAAGCTGGTAAACTATGTGCTGCGTTCCAACAGCAGAATTTTTTCTGCCAAATCCATTCACGACTATATCAAAAAAGAACACGAACCCTGCTCCGTGAATACCATTATGAAATATCTCGACTACCTTGAGGAGGCCTATATCATCGAGTCGGTCAGACAGTATTCCGCTAAGGCAAAGAAAACGCTGAGTTATTATATAAAAATATATGATGCTGACGTATCGTTCAATTCACTCCGCTGTTTGGACAATCGTTTTGATCTTACGCACAATCTGGAAAACATTGTCTATCTTGAACTGATTTATATGGGCTATGACGTTCAGGTATATAACAATGGCGGAAAAGAGATTGATTTTCTTGCCAAATACGGTAATAAAAACTATTTCGTTCAAGTCGCATACAGTGTGGCAGACGATAAGGCGTACACAAGGGAATTTGGTGCATTTAAAAATATTGACAATCTGTCTCAAAAGATCCTGATAACCAATGACGATATTGACTACTCCACAAGCACCGTGCGTCATATTCGGTTAAAAGAATTTCTGCTTATGAATCATCTGGAAAGTAATCCTTTATGAATCAATTCTGGCTCTTAAAGTTACAATAGAGTGTAAACGAGGAAAAACTTATGGAAAAAGCCTACAAATTGGAATTTGCGGGAGAACAGACAGGGAGCCTGTATGTAAATTGCTGCGGATTGTCCCGGACGGAACCGATGCACAGCTTTGGTCCGGCGCTTAAGCCGCATTATCTGATTCACTACATACTAAGCGGTAAGGGAAAGTTTTTGATCGGCGGGGAAGAGTATCCGCTGGAAGCGGGGTACGGCTTTCTGATCACGCCCGATGAGCTTGCCTTTTATCAGGCAGACGAAAAGGAACCGTGGACTTATGTCTGGGTGGGATTCAGCGGTACGCTGGCGGCGGAATATGTGAGCAATATCGGCCTGTCTGTGAGACAGCCGATTTTCATGTCTAATGCGTCTGAGGAGCTTTACCGGATCGTGAAGGATATGATGGAACACAATACGTTCGGGCTTTCTCATGATCTGCGCCGCAATGGACAGTTGGGGATATTTTTGTCTGTGATAGCGGAGAGCGGCAAGGTAGAGAAACAGAATGAAAATGACAGGGCTAATATTTATGTGCGCAAAGCCGTATCGTTTATTCAGAGCAATTACTGTAATCCCATCAAAGTGACGGATGTGGCGGATTATGTGTGTATCAACAGAAGTTATCTCTATACGTTGTTTCAGCATTCCATGGGGATGTCGCCCCAGCAGTTTTTGACGACTTTCCGCATCACCAAGGCAACGGAGCTTTTACAGCTCACATCTTTACCCATCGAGAGTATTGCGCTGTCCTGCGGATATCACGATCCGCTGGTGTTTACGAAGGCGTTTCGGCAGATGAAACAGATGTCGCCCACGGCTTTCCGCAAGGAAATGCAGAAGGGAGAGACCAGGAGAAATCGGGAATATCTACGGCAGGTGGAGGAATTTATCGGGCAGATCAACAGCCTGCAGGGATGAGACGCATTTAACATTTTGACAGGTTTGGGCAACAAAGGGCTATTTAAGGATAGTCCTTTTTTTATTATAATGTAATCAGCGCAAAGGAAAAACAAGCGGCGCGATAATGGGGTATTGAAAAGTAGAGAAGGAGAACGGGTATGAAAGAGGCGGTATTAAAAAAATTTGAAGAGATTTACGGAACGGCGGATGGCGTCAAGGTATATTTCGCACCGGGACGTGTGAACATGATCGGTGAGCACACGGACTATAACGGCGGACATGTATTTCCCTGCGCGCTGACGATCGGCACCTATGCGGCGG
>CAMWMO010000247.1 GCA_947175305.1 uncultured Lachnospiraceae bacterium | reverse complement strand
TTGAAATTCTTGGCGATGACAGCGTCTATTTTGTGAATATCCATATTATTAAAAACACTGACTGGTACTTTGTCACCTGCATGAATCGCAATGATGTGTTAAAGCAACTGTGGCGGATCGAGTTCCCCATGCTGCTCATCGCCGTGATCGCCTGCGCTCTTCTCTTCCTTCTGACCTCCATATATTCCAGAGAGATGAATACGATCCGTACCAAGTCCAGCATGGATCCGCTGACTAAGCTGTTAAACCGGGAAACCTTTCAGGAATATGTGCAGTCTTATCTGAAGGAAAGACCCGGTCAGGGCATCCTGATCATCATTGATATGGATAATTTTAAGCTGATCAACGACCAGCTCGGACATCCTGTAGGCGATCAGGTACTGTGTGAATTTGCCACAGTTTTAGAGAAATTTTTCAATCGAAACATGGATATCGTCTCCCGTCTCGGAGGTGATGAATTTGCCATATTCGTAGGCCGCGATATCAGCCCCACGGAAGCTGATGGAATGCTTCGCCGATTTATGACCGTCTTCCACCAGAACTTTGATGATAAATATCCCGACCAGAAGCTCGGCGCCAGCATCGGGGCCAGTGCCGTAGCACAAAGCGATACCTATGAGCTGCTCTACCACAATGCCGACAAGGCGTTGTACGAAGCAAAATGGAATGGAAAAGATCAGTTCCGTATTCGGAACTGATCTTGCATCCCTTACCCTTTATTATTCTTTCTCTGCTTTTTTCTGTTCTCTTCTGACGCGTCTGGCTTCTTTTTTCTCCAGCCTCTTCTCTCTTCTGCTACGCTTATCTATGATCAGATAGAAAGTTGGCATTAACAACAGGATCAATACTGTGGAAGCGATCAGTCCGCCGATGATGACCATGGCCATGCCTTCCATCATGACAGAGCCCTCTCCGATTCCCAAAGACATCGGCACCATGGAAAGGATCGTCGTCAAGGTGGTCATCAAAATAGGGCGCAGTCTGAGCTGCCCGCTCTGGATAAGCGCCTCCTCCAGATCCATCTCCTCCCGCAGCCTGTTCGCTGTATCCACATATAAAATACCATTATTTACCACGATACCCACCAGCATCAGCACACCCATCAGGGATACCATACTGAGCGTAGAACCTGTCACGAACAAAAGGCCGAAGGAACCGATCAACGCAAAGGGAATACTCATCATGACCATAGCGGAGAACCTGGGTGACTCAAACTGCATTGCCATCACCAGAAAAATCAAAAATACCGCCACAAAGATTGCCGTGATGATTGCCTTAAACTCATCGATCATCATATCATCCATCATACTCGTTGCGCGGGAAACACCTCTGGGAAGCACCATCTGATCCATCGCCGCATCCGCTGCATCCTGAGCCGTAAATCTGGCATCCTCCGTGGTGCTTGCCGTTACCGCCACCTGATAGATGCCGTCCACACGAATGAGCGACACCGGGGCATCCTGATACTCCACCGCCGCGATCTCCGACAGCGGAATCTGTGTACCGTAAGGTGTACTGAGCGTCATATTCATCAGGTCATTCATCCCCTCATACTCTCCGGCAGGATACTCCACCCGCACCGAATATTCCTCGCCGCTTCTCGTCAGTTTCGCCGCCTCTATACCGCTCAGCGTGTTATACATTTCTCCCGCCACCTGTACCGGAGGCAGGCCTGCTGCCATGCTCTTTAAAGGATCGATGACGATCTTCGCCTGCGTGGATGCCTCCGCCAGATCAGAGGAGGTCTGCAGAACCCCCGGTATCTTCTGCAGCATATCCTGTACTTGTTTGGCCGTCTCTCGCAGGTCATCCAGATCGCGCCCCTGCAGATCGATCTCAATGCCGGTACTCATCATGCTGGTCATGCTGGCACCGCTGGCGCTGATGCTGATATCCATATTGGTCAGGTCAGACAATTCTCTGGTATACTGCTCAATCACCTCATTCGTGGACAGTTCACAGTCATCCGCAAGATAAGCTGTGAGAGTCGCCGTATCGCCGGAAACACTGTAGGAGTAATGATCCACACTGGGATCCGCCTCCGCCATTTCCTCCAAAAAGCGAGTCTCTTCCTCGATCACCTCCATCTTCGTTCCTGAGCGGAAGCTCGCTGTGACAGCAAACGCTCCTTCATCCATACTGGGCATCAGTTCTGTATGAATATGGCTGACCAGCATAAAAGCCGCAACCAGAAGGAGGACCGCGATCACAAGCACCAGCCCCTTCTTGGGCAATAATTTGCGAAGGATCTTATCATATCCCTTGTTAATCTTATCCAAAAGCCTATTGATAGGCAGTTCCTTCTTCTCTACCGGCTTAAACTTTACAAAAAGCAGAGGGATGATGGTCATTGCCATGATCAGGGAAGCCAGCATAGCCATAATGATCGTCATACCCAGCTCAGAGAACAACT
Organism: uncultured Lachnospiraceae bacterium; assembly: GCA_947175305.1. Classification (GTDB taxonomy): domain Bacteria; phylum Bacillota; class Clostridia; order Lachnospirales; family Lachnospiraceae; genus UBA3282. The sequence goes on along the minus strand of CAMWMO010000247.1, from coordinate 1,482 downwards.
GCCCCGACAATCCGTTCATCGTACTTAAGGGTGCATATACAACCACTGTGGTTATCGTAGAAGCGATGATCGAGGCAGTCACTACACCGGTTCCCTTAAGAGCCGACTCCTGATATTCCCCTGTCTCATCCTTTAAGCGAAAACAGCTCTCCAACACCACGATCGAGCTGTCTACCATCATACCGATTGCAATCACCAAAGCGCCCATGGTCACCACGTTAAAGGAGAAGCCCAGCATATTCATACCGATCATCGTTGCAAACAGGGAAATAGGCATAGCGCTTCCCACGATCAGACTGGCTCTGATATCTCCAAAGAAGAGAAATAACACCAGCATGGAGAAAGCCACGCCAAGCGCCAACGTACTTCCCACAGAAGATAGCGACGAAATGATCATATCGCTGGCATTGTAAATTGTGTCGATCACTACAACCTCATTGTCCGCCTGTAAAAGCTCCAGCATTCTATCCACATCTCTGGTAACGTCCACCGTGCCATAACTTTTCTTTTTTGTAATAGCAATGGTAACATTATCCTGCCCGTTATAACGGCTCAGACTGGAAGCGTCTTTCTGGTTTTCCCCGATCTGGGCCAGCTCCGAGAGAGGAATGACCTGCCCTCTCGCCGTAGTAATCGGAATATTCTGAATCTGCACAACACCTGAGATGTCCGCGCTGCTGGACACTGCAATATCCTGGGAGCCCTGGCTGACAGCTCCCACAGGCACCGTAAAATCCATGGCGCCGATGGTCTGCGCGATGCCGCTCATGGTCACGCCATACTCTTTCATCGCCTGAGAATCAAGCAGCACCCTTATGTAATTCTCCCGTCCGCCATACACGGTCACATCCGCCACACCGGAAATGGTTTCCAGCTCCGGCACCATAGTGTCATTCACATAGCTCAACACATCGCTGTCGCCCACAGCGGTGACGGAGATATCCATGGTCTCCATCTGATCCATGGACATCTCTATGACCATCGGCTCCTGTACATCGTCCGGCATAGAGGCTCTGGCCGTCTCCAGGGCCGTCTTCAGATCCATATAAGCATCATCCAGATCTGTTCCGTAATCATATTGGAACATGACCATGGACATATTCTCCGCCGACTGCGAAGTATAAGTATTCACACCGCTCTGCTCAGAACCGGCAGCCTCGATTTCCTTCGTCACCAGCTCCTCCACGCTCTCCGGATCCGCCCCCGGATAGATCGTGTAGACCAAAAGCATGGGAAGCTCCATATCCGGTGTCAGCTCCAACTGAAAGCCGGGTATGGAGGAAAGGCCAAATACCACCAGAGCCAGGATGACCAGAGCCATGGATACGGGACGCTTTAAGGCTAATTTCGTTAAGCTCATACCGTCCTCCTATTCTGCATCCGTCGCCTGGGTGTTGTCCGCATCCTCGGAAACCATCTGTACGGAAACCTCTGCACCCTCTCTCAAGTTAGCAGACCAGCTGGTGATCAGCTGTTCCTGCG
>CAMWMO010000246.1 GCA_947175305.1 uncultured Lachnospiraceae bacterium | reverse complement strand
GTTATAATGCCAGATATTTTTCAAATATTCCACAAAAATCTGCCGCTGCGGCTTGATCCTTCATCTCGCAGAAGATACGCAGAAGCGGCTCTGTGCCGGAGAACCGGACTGAAATCCAACCCCCGTCCTTTAAGTATATCTTTAAGCCATCCAGATAGGAAATGCTCTCAACCTCATAGGGAATCTGAGGAAGTTCCTTATCCTCCAGCAGTTGTTTGCGGATCTCTTCCTTCCTTTGCGGGCTGAAACGGTAGTCGCGCTCCACCAGCGCCATACCGCCATATTCCCTGCGAATCGTTTCCATGATTTCCGACAGCTTCATGCCCGTCACGGCGATCATCTCCACCAGAAGCGCGGAGGCATAAATGCCGTCCTTGCCTTTGATGTGTCCCCGCACCGCCATACCGCCCGAGGATTCTCCGCCGATCACAGCGTCCGTGGCATACATTTTTGCGGAAATATGCTTAAAGCCGACCGGCACCTCATAGCACTGTTCCCCAAAGCTTTCCGCCACCCGGTCAAGCAGATGCGTAGTACAGATATTTCTGACCGCCGGACCGTGCCAGCCCTTATATTTTACCAGATAGTAATACAACAATACCAGTATATCATTGGGATGAAGGAAATTCCCCTTATCGTCAATGACACCGATCCGGTCCGCATCGCCGTCTGTTGCAATTCCCAGATCACAGCGTCTGTCAATCACATAATTCTGCAAAGCACGCAGTGTATCCGCCGTGGGCGCGGGAAGTTTGCCCCCGAAAAGGGTGTCGTGGCGCTCGTGAATCGTCTCCACCTCGCATCTGGCGGTCATGAGAATGGTCTTCAGGGATGTCTCGCTGACACCGTACATCGGATCCAGTGCCACTCTCAATCCCCGATTCTTCACCTTCTGCATATCCACTGTGTCAATGATGCTGTCCAGATATTCATTTAACGGATAAATCTCCTCGATCAATCCCTTCTCAATCCCCTCGGCGTAGTTCATTTCGTCCACCGGGATATCTGTTACCTCATTGATGTAACGCTCAATGTCTGCCGTCTGTTCCTCATCCGCGTCCCTGCCGCCATAGGTAAACACCTTGATTCCATTATAGACTGCCGGATTGTGGCTTGCCGTGATCATCATGCCATAATGAAACTCATGCTTCATCACGTAAAACATCACAAGGGGCGTGGGCGCCGACTTATTGATCAGATACGCCTTGATTCCCTCCGCCGCAAACACCTGGGCCGCCCACTGCATGGCCTCCTTGGACAAAAACCGTCTGTCGTAGCCGAGCACAATGCCCTCCTGCTCCACTTTCTCCTTCTTCATCTTATCACAGATTGCTCTGGACAGGATCTGAATATTTTCCTTGGTAAATCCGTCTCCGATGACAGCTCTCCAGCCGCCCGTTCCAAACTGAATCATAGCTCTTCCTCCTTGTTGTTATGTCAACCCATTACTATTTCCACTTTATGCCTTCCACCCGCTTCCTGCGGTACGATCCGGTCTGTCAGCTCTCCGTTCACCCTGATCTCCTTAACGCCCTTCATGACGCCGTCAGGATTGCTCACATGAATCTCATACGCTGTGCCTCTCCAAACCCGTACCGCCCGAAACTCTTTCCACTCTGCGGGGATACAGGGATCGATCACCAGACTCTCATAATCCGGCCGGATTCCCAGCATATATCGGGTAGCTGAGAAGTAGGACCAGCCGCCTGAGCCTGTCATAAACGGATGTCTTGCCCTGCCGTGTGCCGTGTGATCCTTGCCTACGACAAACTGACAGTACGAGTAGGGCTCCGACTCCCGGATCTCAATCATGTCATTCTGCTTTGCGGGATTCAGCGCATCGTAAAATTTCATCGCCAGATCTCCCCTGCCTCTCATGCAGGCCGCCGCCCATGCCCAGGGATTCGGATGGGAGAAAACCGCACCGTTCTCTTTCAGTCCCGGATACACCCTTGTGACAAAGCCGATATCGTCATCCGGCTCTGTATAGGAAGGCGTATTCAGCAAAAGTCCGTAGGGCGTGTAGAGATATTCGTCGATTGCCTTAAGCGCCAGATCCGCCTTCTCGTCATCAGCCGCTCCGGAGAGAACCGCCCATGCGTTGGATTCCAGATGCACCCTGCCCTCCTTGTCCGCCTGTGTACCGATCTTTTTACCCTTAGCCGTGATTCCTCTGATATACCACTGCCCGTCCCAAAGCTGTGTGTTGCAGACTTCCTTTACATGCGCTGCGGTCTTTTCATACTTTTCCGCGTCCTCTTCCCTGCCCAGATACCGTGCCAGTCCGATAAACTGCGTCAATGCCCAGTAGTGCAGGAAGCTGACCATGGCGCTCTCGCCGCCGCCCAGATTCAGGCAGTCATTCCAGTCCGCCCTAAGTCCCTTACAGATCCCGGTCTGGCCGACCTGCTCTGTGGAGAAGTCCAGAATCCTCTTTAAATGATCATATACCGTTTCCGTCTCCTTCTTACCTTCCAGATAAGTGTCCGCATAGGGAAGCTGCTTGGAAGCAAAGGCGACATCTCCAGTCTCCTTGATATACTCCGTCACCGAAGCCACCAGCCAAAGAGCATCGTCGGAACAAGCATCCTTTAACCCGTGTATAATGCTGTCTTTATCCGGCTCCGGTATGACTGTGGGAGACTTAAAAGGTTTACTGCCCGTATCATCCTGAAACCACTCCGGCTGGAATAGATGCAATCCGTATCCCTGGCTGGTCAGCCCCCTGAGCAGCTGTTCGATGCGCTCCCTGCACTTATCCGGATTGGAGTGGGGAATGGTCATGGCATCCTGCGCCGTGTCACGATAGCCGAGCCCTACTCTGCCGCCCACCTCGATAAAGGAGGCAAACCGCGAGAACATCACATTGATCTCCGACTGGTACAGCGTCCATGTGTTGAGCAACGTATCCATTTCCTCATTGGGCGTCTGGATCTGTAATTTAGCACATTTTTCTTCCCAATAGTTTTTCAGGTCTTCGTAAACCCGGTCCACTGCGCCATGATCCGCATACTTTGCCCGGATTCGCCGTCCCTCTTCCCTTCGGCCCTCTCCCAGCATAAAAACAAGCCGCACTTCCTCTCCCGGCTGCAAGGTCAGATTCTTTTGCAGACTGCCGCAGTGGTTGCCACCCTTCTCATAGGAAGAAAAACATTTGCCTCCCGCGACAGCCACCGGATTCGTCTCCGTATTGTAGGTGCCGATAAACCGGTCCCTCATACAGTCAAATCCGTCCGGATCGAAATCCGCCGTAAAATACTGATATCCGTTCTCTTCGTAGAACAAATCCTCTTCAATGATGCCGTCCTCGTAGGAAGCACCCGCACAATAGAGGCTCATCTGGTAATTCTGGTTATCGATCATGATATGATGGAAGGAAAATTCCAAGTAGGAAAACACGCTCAGATTCCTCACCGCGTCCCCCGTATTTTTAATTTTCACATCCCACAACTGCACCGCTTCTCCCCGCGGAATCACCATCGTCTGGGACGCCCGGATCCCCTCATACTCACACTCGTACACTGTGTAGGACATACCATGGCGACAGCAATACTTCGCCTGGTCAAGCGGCTTCCCCACCGGCTGCCAGGATACCGACCAGTAGTCCGCACTGTCATTGTCCCTCAGATACACATAAAAACCCGGCCTGTCCATAGGCACCGCGTTGCCCCTGAAGCGACTGATCCTGTGATATTCGGGTGTCTTGTAGAAAAGATATCCTCCCGCCGTGTGATTCACCACAGCAGCCATGTCCTCCACGCCGAGATAGTTCGTCCAGGAGCAAGGCAGATCCACCCTGTCGATCACGTACTCCCGGTTTTCATTGTCAAAATGTCCGTACTGCATATAACCCCTCCCTGCCTATTTATATATGGCTTTCTTATGTTCTTATTATAGGGATATCCCGCTAATATGAAAATGACTCAACATGTGATAATTCGC
>CAMWMO010000245.1 GCA_947175305.1 uncultured Lachnospiraceae bacterium | reverse complement strand
TTCTGCATATCTACATATGCGTTCGTGGTGATCTCGCCGGTCACCAGCACGAAGCCGGTACATACTGCCGTCTCACAGGCTACACGGCTCATGGGATCCTTCGCCATGCAGGCATCCAGGATCGCATCGGAAATGGCATCACAGACTTTGTCGGGATGTCCTTCTGTCACAGACTCGGAAGTAAATAATCTCTTCTCCATTTTTCTCTCTCCTTTGTTTTTTAATATACAAAAGTCCCCTTATCTCTTACGAAATAAGCGGACCCGGCATGCAAGCATCAAATCCTCTTATTGTTCGATCTATTTTTCGCTCAGGTTGGCACCTTCCTTGTCAGGGGTTGCCGTGGCTTCATCGATCCTATGTATCTCCACCACTCTGAATAAGAGAAAGATATCACAATATGAAATTTTCTACCCACATTTCCTACCTGTACATAAACATACACCTACAGCATGGATGTGTCAATGGGTATCAACCAACTTTCAACTTAAATTTCTGAAGATCCCGTTCTGTGGTCACCAGATCAATCTGAGCACCCAGACTCTGGAGCTTTAAATGGAAATCCTCATACCCGCGCTCAATATACTTGATATCGTCCACGGTGCTGATCCCGTCAGCCGCAAGCGCTGCGATGACAAGAGCCGCCCCGGCTCTCAGATCCGGCGCCGTGATGTTCGCACCGGTGTATTTGGGCACGCCGTCGATGATCGCGGTATTGCTCTCTACTTTGATATTGGCTCCCATACAGGTGAGCTCGTCCACATATTTAAATCGATTCTCGAAAATACTCTCTGTCACGATACTGGTACCCGCAGATAAACCCAATGCCACCGTGATCTGCGGCTGCATATCTGTGGGGAATCCGGGATAAGGCAGGGTCTTTACATGCGTATGACCCAAAGGCTTCGCCGCCACTACACGCACGGCATCGTCAGACTCTTCAATCTCACAGCCTATCTCCAGAAGCTTCGCGCTGATGGACTCCAGATGCTTCGGTATCACATTCTTTACCGTCACATCGCCTTTCGTCACCGCCGCCGCGAACATAAAAGTGCCCGCCTCGATCTGATCCGGAATAATGCCATACTCCGTCCCATGCAGCTTCGACACACCCCTGATACGGATCACGTCGGTACCCGCACCCTTGATATTGGCTCCCATGCTGTTTAAGAAGTTTGCCAGATCAACAACATGGGGCTCCTTCGCCGCATTCTCGATCACGGTCTGCCCCTCTGCCATCACTGCCGCCATCATCACATTCATGGTAGCGCCCACAGTCACCACATCCATGTAGATATGGTTCCCTTTCAGCTTCGCTGCCTCCGATATGATCAGGCCATGCTCAATCCTGACACTGGCACCCAGTGCCCGAAAGCCCTTAATGTGCTGATCAATAGGACGCAATCCTATATTACAGCCGCCCGGAAGAGCCACCTCCGCCTTATTATATTTACCGAGAAGCGCTCCCAAAAGATAGTAGGAGGCTCTGATTTTTTTTATATAATCGTCCTTGATCACCAGATCATGAACCTGTGAAGCGTTGATCTTCACCGTATGTCTGTCCACACGGTTGATCACGACGCCAATACTCTCCATCGCCTGCATCATGACGTTCGTATCTCTGACGTCAGGCAGATTTTCTATCAATACGGTCTCATCCGTCATGATGGCGGCCGCAAGGATCGCCAGCGCCGCATTCTTTGCACCGCCGATCTCTACCTCACCGACTAACGGATTTCCACCCTTAATCGCATATTGTTCCATTTATGTTTACTTGCCTTTCTCAATCGAAAAAACTCAAACATTACCATACAGTATACCAGATTCTGGACATTTGTAAAGTCTTAGTTCAGGTAGTCAAAGGGGTTCACCTGGGCACCGCCTATCAGAATCTCAAAATGAACATGCGGTCCCGTACTGACGCCCGTGTTGCCGCTCAAGGCGATCTTCTGTCCCTGAGTGACCGTTTGTCCCTGTTTTACCAACACCTTACTCAGGTGGCCGTAACGGGTCTGTCTGCCGTCCGCATGGTTGATATAGACTACATAGCCATAGCCGCTTCCCCAGCCTGCCTTTGCAACCGTTCCTCCGGAGGACGCCATGACCGCCGTGCCTACCGGTGTCGCCCAGTCTATCCCCTTATGATAGCTGCTGGCGCCTCTGGTGGGCGCTTTCCGTCTACCGAATCCGGAAGAAAGTCTGCCCCCCGAAATCGGTTTTATATAGGTGGGCGGAATCTTAGTGCCGCGCTCCACGATCTTAGGCACAGCCGCATAGGTGATTTCCTCCTTCAGGATCTCACGGCTTACCTCTTCGTTATTACGATAGGATACGTCCGCCACCACCTTGCGGTGTCCCGCAGAAGGCTCCTGCAGCGTCTGGGTCTGATTGGTGTACCAGTCGTCATTCTCCACGTAGATGATATCCGCCTCGTAATCTTCCTCATAGTACATCTGCTCTGTGCGCTCCACGGAAAGCTCCGGCTCAGGCACAGTTACGATCAGCTCATCTCCCACACGGATCACGGAATTTTCGTTCTCAATCGTCTCGTTCATGGCGATCAGATCCGCCAGCGGGATCTCATTTTTCTCGGCAATCTGAGAGAGCGTGTCCCCCGCAACCACTTCGTAGATCTGCTCCTTCTCCTGATCCTTGGTCACCTCTTCGATAGCCTTGGAAAGAGGCGTCAAATCGTATTCCTGCAGATAAGACTCCACCACTTCCACCGTATCACCGAATTCCAAAGAAAGAAGGCCAAGCTCGTAATCGGAAAAATCCTTCTCAGAGGCCGGCTCGATATCCGCAAATATCTCATCAAGCGCCGCATTGATCCCAACGCTTGTCACGATCGCCTCCTCTTCATTTTCCTGCTCCTCCTCAGTATATATCTGAGTCGTCAGTACATTGAGCTCTCTGGAAGAATCCAGAACCAGATCCGTATGATATTGATTCCCGGTATCATATTTTTTAATGGAAGCCTGTAAAAGTTCCAGCACTTCCTGGGTACTCGCCAGGTTCACCGTGTACTCATTGATCTTTACCGTGTAGGAACGATTTAAGGTTTCCTTGACGCTCCCCTTCAGCGCAGCCAGCATATTGGAAATTATGACATTCTTGTCATCTACAGTGCCCCAGAGCACCTCCTCGCCTTCCCAGCTCAGCTCGCTCTCCGCCAGCACGATCTCCTCACTGCCCGACGCAAGACTCTTTCTGGCAGCGATCAGGCACTCATCCACTTCCTCGATGTCTCCCATCACGCCCACCTGCACCCCGTTTAAGTACACCGTAAAGCTATTGTCTCCGGTGCTCTCCAGGGTCTGCCGCTGGGGCAGGAAAAAGGCGGCGATGACGCTGACGAACACCGCAACCTTAATATATGCAATTTTTATCTTTTTATAATATCTGCTCAGTATTTTCATAATGATTTTTTAGAAAAGTTTCACATTCATAAGTCCCAATATCATCGGGATCAGATTGATCAAAATATCCGCTGCCACCCCTATCAGGATCGCTACGCAAAGTCCCGTCGGCACTCTGCTCCCCTTAGAAGTCTGTGCCTGCTTACCCAACTCTTCCGCAAAGGCCGCCTGCACATTACGATAAACCTTCACATTCTCCTTGTGTATAAATTCCTCGGACTGCGAAAAACGCTCCTCTAACATACTCTTGATCCCTGCAAGCTGCTGCTCAACATCTGCACTCTTATCGCCGTCCGCTTCCAGGTTCTCCAGCTTTTCCATACACTGCGCAAGGAGTTTACGCATATTTTCTACGTTCTCAGACGTCTTGATATTCACCTTGCGAATCTCCTGCATCAGCTCATCGTAGGCCGCAAGCTGCTTCTCCATTTTCTCCATCTTAGCCGCCTCCGCTGCAGAATTTGCGCGAATCATTTCCTGTGCGTTTTTTTTCTGTGCCAGTTTATCTATTAATGTGTCCATGT
>CAMWMO010000244.1 GCA_947175305.1 uncultured Lachnospiraceae bacterium | reverse complement strand
TCCCGGAAAGCAGCAGCACCGGGAAAATCACACCCGCCAGAATTCCCATTTTCAGATTATCGCCCAACGCACTTGACACCATGCCCACCAAAGTCGGTCCGCCGGAGCATCCCACATCGCCTCCCAGCGCCAGCAGGGCGAACATAGCCGTACCGCCCCGCGGAAGGGTTGCTGACGCCTTGCTGAAGGTTCCGGGCCACATGATCCCCACTGAGAGGCCGCAGACCGCACAGGCCAACAGACTGACCATCGGCACCGGCACCAGAGAAATGCACAGATAGGCAGCGATACACAAAAGACTGCTGTAGACCATAAATCGATCCAGATCGATCCTGTCCCCATACTTTCCGTAAAACAGCCGGGAGGTTCCCATCAGCACCGCGAAAGCCATAGGCCCCGCCAGATCTCCCGCCGCCTTGGAGATGCCAAGCCCCATCTCCGCAAAGGTGGAGGCCCACTGGCTGACCGCCTGCTCGCTGGCCCCGGAACAGATCATCATAATGAATAAGATCCAGAATATCTTCATGGAAAAAAGCTCTTTGATACTGAGTCCCTTTTCTCCTTCTTCTATCAGAGAGGCAATGGGCACTCTTGCAAACACAAAAGCGTTACACAGGGGAATGAGCGCCCAGACCACTGCCAGCAGCTTCCAGTTCTCAATCCCAAAAAGTTTGAAAAAGATGGTGGATATTGCCACCACACCCACATGCCCCCAACAGTAGAAGGAATGCAGCATACTCATGGCCTTCTCCTTGTTATCGGAAGGACAGGCTTCCACCACTGGGCTTACCAACACTTCCAGAAGCCCGCCGCCCACCGCATAGATCATAACGGAGAGAAGGACTCCTAAAAACGGACTCCCCAAGCACCCCGGCAGGATCGTCAGTAAGATCAGCCCTGCCGCGGACATCACATGGGCAATGACAAGGGATGCGCGATACCCGATCCTGTCCACAAATCCCACCGACAACAGATCCACCAGAAGCTGAATGCCGAAATTAAAGGTGACCAGCATCGTGATCTGAGACAGCGGAATCCCGTAGCTTCGCTGAAAGGTCAAAAACAAAAGCGGTACAAAGTTATTGACGACAGCCTGCACGATATAGCCCACAAAGCAGGCAATTACCGTCTTATTATATTGATTTTTCATAAGTAGAATCTCCTCAAATACCCTTTGTTCCCGTAATTCTCTGATAAAGGGCTACAATCTCCTCCCCGGCAGCCAGCCGCTCCGAAAAGGCGCTGGCGCTTCCGGCCGCCAATCCCATATAGAAGGCGTGCTCGTAATTCTGTTTGGCGAGCCACCCCGCCATAAAACCGGCCACCATAGAATCCCCGGCACCCACGCCGTTGACAAGCTTCCCGGCAGGCGCCGGCGCCTCATACACACTACCGTCTTCCGCAAGGAGCACTGCTCCTTCGCCTGCCATGGACACCATCACATTACGTGCTCCCATCCCCTGCAGTTTTTTTGCATAGGGAATTACGGAGGCTCTGTCTGTAAGCGTGATCCCAAAGATTTCGCTCAGCTCACGGTGATTAGGCTTGATCAGGAAAGGGTGCAAAGGCAGCGTCTGCATCAGCAGTTCTCCGGTGGCATCCACCACGGTCATAACTTCCTCCTGCAGACCCTCCATCATACGCCGATAGGTATCCTTTGCCAAGGACGCAGGCACACTGCCTGAGAAAAACACCACATCGCCCGCCGTGAGCGTTCCCAGACGTCCCATCATCTCTTCCAGCTTTTCTTCCGGAATGACCGGCCCCTGTCCGTTGATCTCTGTCCCTTCCACAGACTGCAGCTTTACATTGATCCGGGTAAGCCCTTCCTCCAACTCGATCAACTCATTGCGGATCCCCAGTCGGGTCAAACGCTGCGCCAGCTCCTGCCCGGTAAATCCCGCCGAAAAACCGAAGGCCGTGCTCTCAAATCCCAGATTTTTGAGCACCATAGAGACATTCATGCCCTTGCCTCCGGGAAGCAGCAGTTCTCCGGAGGTGCGGTTCGTCTCTCCTAATTTAAAATCTTTCACCGACACAATATAATCCAGGGACGGATTTAAAGTTACCGTTGCAATACGATTCATCTGCATATTCTTCATAGCTGATAGATCCCCGCAGAACAGGGCGGCACTGACAGTCCTGCCTCTGCACTGCTGATCTCTCCTCCTATCGTGTAAACTGCCTTCCCCGGTTTCTCGCTGCAGCGCAGCGTCCGTACGCTATCAGAAGGATTGAGCACCACAAGAAGCTTCTCGTCACTGCTCTTTCGCACATAGGCAAGGGGGTAATTTTCAATCTCTAAAAATTCGATTCCGGCATCGTTGTGAAGAGCCGCATGATCCTGTCTGCAGGCAATCAGCCGCTTCACTTCGCTGTAGAGCGAATCCGCATCGTCTCTCTGCGCCGCCACTGTCGGACGGTCTGCCGCCTTGTCCTGGGGAATATAAAGCTTCTCCGTCGCCGCCGCAGAAAAACCCGCATTCACAGAGGCATCCCACTGCATGGGCGAGCGGGCGCCGGTTCGCTCATAACCGCCCTCCACAGAGTTCAGTCCCTCTACATAGCGCATCCCGATCTCATCCCCGTAGTAGATAAAGGGCGCACCCGGCATGGTCAGCAGAAACGCAAAGGCAATCTTCATCTCCTCCGGCGTAAGCCGCCTTGCCAGTCTTTCCATATCGTGATTTCCCGACGGGATACAGATGAGACCGCCGCAGGACTTCGCGTAGCTCTCCTGATATTTCTTCCAAAAAGCCGCAACGTCGCCCTTGCCTCTCTTAGAAAACCAAGGCTCATCACAGCGGAACAGGTCGTTGTAATGGGAAGGCCCAAAGTGCAATAAGAAGTCCATATGAAAACCTCCCGCCAGAGACTTGTCCGGCTCACCCCACTCGGAGACCAGTACCGCCTCAGGAAATTCTCTGACTAAAAATTCCCGCACATTCTGCCACAGACTGATCGTTCCTTTGCTCTCCTCGTCGTTCTTGACAAGAGAGTGCGCCATATCCACCCGGAAGCCGTCACAGCCTGCCTGAAGCCAGAATCGCATCACATCCTTCATGGCCTCTCTCGTAGCCACAGGCCCGGGCGCATCCATGGCCTGCTGCCATTTTTTCTCGGGATTAGGCTTGTAATATCCGTAATTCAGCGCAGGCTGATGGGAAAAGAAATTGACTCCACAGGCGCCCACGCGCTCGGAAATCCCCTTCAGCGCATTCATGCCGTCCGGCTCCTCCCATGTGCTGTCCGTCCAGACATAGCGGTCGGTATACTCGTTTCGCTCCGCCTTCATGGACTCGCGAAACCATTTGTGATTCACCGACGTGTGACCGGGCACCAGATCCAAGAGCACATGCATATCTCTCTTATGCGCCTCCTTGAAGAGCCGTACTAAATCTTCATTCGTGCCGTAGCGCGGGGCTACAGTATAATAATCCTCCACGTCATAACCGGCATCATAGAAGGGCGACTGGAAACAGGGGTTCAGCCAGAGCGCATTACAGCCAAGCTCCTTAATGTAATCCAGTTTCTCGATGATACCCTGTATGTCACCGATGCCATCGGCATTGGTATCCCGGAATGACTGGGGATAAATTTCATAAAAAATTGCTGTGTTAAGCCAGTTCGGTCTGTCTGTCATAATAGATTCCTCCTCTGTTTATATTTTTTACTTGGAAGCGGACGGCTTCCTCTCCACATCTTTTCTAACACAATACTCTCAGTAATCTCTGAAAACAATCCAAACTCGATCTTGGTAACTATATCTTGTCTAAACAACGATATAGACACCTTATTTTGTATAGAAATTCTTTATATTCTACGGATTATTTCTCGTTTTGGAAGTTTTTGCAAGCATTTTGCAACCACTCTCCATATTACAGTAGAATACACTTATTTTCTCCCCTACTCATTCTTCCACATATTTTATGGAAGACTGCTAATGGC
>CAMWMO010000243.1 GCA_947175305.1 uncultured Lachnospiraceae bacterium | reverse complement strand
GACCAGGATCCTTTTGGGGATCATAGCGATCCTTCTTATCTGTATTTTAGTGCTGCTTCTTCTGGTGTTTACCCAAAACATGCAGAAACCGCAGGATCTTCAGCAGAATATTACAGACTATGCAAAACAGCAGGAGAATTTAGAGCAGACGCTGGAGGAGGAGCCGCGGAAGGAAGAAACTTCTGAGCCGGGCAAGCCCTTGGAGACGCAGGTAGAGCTGACAGAGGAAGTGGAAGAAGAGCTTAAAGAGGAGATTGCGTCCACAGATGATGAAAAGACGGCTGTCGTGGTGGATATCGAGGATGAGAGCGACGAGGCTTACACGAAAGAGTTTATTTTGAAGGAGGCCTATCCTCATTTTGAGGCCAATAATCAGGATGCGATCTGGGATCTGGCGCATTTAAAGCGATATGTAAAGCTTTCCAAAGGGCTGGAGAAGACAGGGGACTTTTATTATCAGGGAGATGTGGACAGCGAGGGAAAGCCGAACGGCACAGGGCTCGCTATTTATGAAAAAAACAGTTATTATTTCGGACAGTGGAGCCACGGGATAAGAAGTGGACAGGGTACCTGGTACCGATTCTACATAAACCAGAAGAATAAGACGAACGCTATGGGTGTTTATATGTCCCACAGCTATGCGGGCACCTGGGAGAATAATCTGCCAAACGGTCAGGGGGCGGAGCATTTCGATGTAGATATCTCTAAAATGACATCCACAAAGGGCAGAATCATACAGAATGTGGTTGGCAATTTTAAGGACGGTCTCTACGATGGTGAAATGTTTGCCAATACCGTGGATTATATCGGCAATGTGCAGGAGTGGGACGGCAATGCGGCAGAGGGGGTATTTACTCTGTGGCGTGACATGAGCGCCATCGGAGAATGCGCCGTCTGGCGCTACCGGGATGATCACTCCATCTGTCTGGATATTGACAAGTCGGAGAACCAGAAGCAGGGCATCCGGGAGCTTTTAAAGTAGTTGCATTTTACTGGAAATGATTATAAAATAGGACCGTAGAGATCGCTTTTTATCTCCATTCGTAAGATAAGGAGGGTATGATCATGCCCAGATATCAGAGCAGTGCGGCAAAAGCGGCGGATAACCGGTCTTCGGCTTACACGCTTCTGGCGGTTGGCGGAATCGGTTTTGTGGTGGTGTTGTTGATCTTTCTGAATGTGATACCACTTTATCAAAATGCCGGCATAACCAGGTATCTGGTCTGCGGCGTCATGGGTGCCATGTTTATTCTCTTTATCGTGTTTGGCTTTGTATCTATGCGGGATTCCAAGCTGCTTCTTGTGAAGGCAAAATCAGAAAATTCCCTGCTCTCTGAGATTACCAGATGGTGTGAGGAGAATATGGACAGTGACGTCATTGACGCAGCGATTCTGGAGACAGAGGAGTCTGTTAACGGGCTTACTGATGAGGAGAAATATTATCGGCGCACGGAGAAGATGCGCGCTATGATAGATGATAAGTTCATGAATCTGGACGAGGCGTTCGTGGACAACTTTGTGGATGAGTATTATCAGGGGTTATATGAAGATAACAGTGATCACAGTCGGTAAACTGAAGGAGACATTCTACCGGGAGGCGGTGTCCGAATACGGAAAGCGTCTTTCACGCTACTGTAAATTAGATATCCGGGAAGTGGAGGATGAAAAAACCATAGAAGGCGCCTCAGAAAAAGCGCAGGAACAGATACTTGCCAAAGAGGCGGAGCGTATCCTGCATTTTTTGCCGGAGAACGCCTATGTGATAACGCTGGAGATCGAGGGCCGTATGTATGATTCGGAAGCCTTTGCGGAAAAGATACGGAATCTGGGAATCAATGGAGTGAGCCATATTGTTTTTGTGATCGGCGGCTCACTTGGTTTACATAACACTATAAAAAGTCGGGCTGACCAGGCGGTCAGCTTTTAGAAGATGACATTCCCGCACCAGTTGATGCGGGTTATTTTGTTGGAGCAGGTCTATCGTGCTTATCGGATCATAAACGGGGAACCTTATCACAAGTAGCCGCTTGAGCGCCCGCGCACTCAAGCTAAAAGAATGCTGCGCATTCTTCTTAAATAGTGTATGCTGTGGCATTTATGAGTTAGCCCCTGCATATAGTGTACTATGAGAAGAGAGAACAGACGATCTCCGCTTTCTCCGTTTTTAAGATCGAAAGAGCTGATGGTAGAGTCGCTAAAGCTTCCAAAGGACACAATGCTTGGTGCGGCCATCGTCACGGTCACGGGAAACCGGGAGGCATTTATCGAAAACTATAAGGGGATTCTGGAGTACACCACGGAGTCCATTGTGCTGCAGGGAAAAAATACGAAGATATGTTTTGAGGGCAGTTCCCTGTCCATAGATTACTATACCAATGAAGATATGAAAATAAGCGGAAAAATTGATGCGCTTCGTTATCTTTAGGCGCGCGGGAGAGAATCTATGCTTCATTGGATACAGTATATAAGAGGGTATGTGGCTGTCAGGGTGTGGGGATATTCTGTAGAGCGCCTTTTGAATCTGTGCGGCAACCATGACATCCTGGTGTGGGACATTGAGGATCATGGCGATTATCACACGATGCGGATGAGCATAGCGGGTTTTTTTGCCCTGAAGCCTCTCTTGAAAAAAACGGGGACGAGGGCAGCCGTTCTGCACAGATACGGACTGCCTTTTTTTGTGTCAAAAATGCAAAAGAGAAAGCTTTTTGTGGCAGGGCTTTTTCTGTGCATCCTGTTCTGGAGCCTGGCCTCCCGCTGTATCTGGGATATCCGGATCGAGGGAAATTATGCGCTGACGGAGGATGTTCTCATGGAGTATCTGCAGGAGCAGGGCGTGCACACTGCCATGAAAAAGAGCGATCTGCAGATCGAGGCTCTGGAACAGGCGCTCCGGAAAGATTATGATTTGATCACCTGGACTTCACTGCAGCTCCAGGGTACAACACTGCTTGTTCGAATCAAGGAAAATGAGATGCCTGTCTATGATGATCCAAAGGGTGAAAGCGCAGTTCGCGGCATGGATCTGGTGGCGGAGAGAGATGGGGTCGTCACCTATATCATCACCAGAAGCGGCGTGCCGTTAGTGTCCTGCGGAGACAGTGTCAAGGCGGGAGATGTGCTTGTGAGCGGGGCGATTCCCGTCTACAATGAGGACACTACCGTGCGCCGGTATCAATATGTGGAGGCGGATGCGGATATTTTGCTGCGTTATACAGAACAGGTTTCTCTGGAAGCCTCTGTTGCCTATCAAGAAAAATGCTATACAGGAGAAAAGCTGGATATCCCGGTGCTTGGTGCAGGCTCTAAGGAGATCACGCTGCGGCTTTTCGGGATTCCCTATGATCTTTATGATACCAGTGAGGAGAAAAAACAGGTGAAGCTTCTCGACCATCTTTATCTGCCACTGTTTTATGGGCAAAAGACGGTGCAGGAATATGAGCTCGCGGCAAAGGCGCACACTGATGAGGAGATGAAAACTCTGCTGCAGGAGGAGTGGCGTAAAAATATCTCAACTTTACTGGAAAAAGGGGTACAAATTACAGAAAAAAATGTTACAATAAAAAAGAACGATGAAAAATGGGTGTTATATGCCAATATGCAGCTCGAGGAATCTGCCGTGAAGCTGCTCCCCACCGCGACGGAGCCTGTCGAGGAGCCTGAGGAGGAGACACAGTCGGATCAGACGCGTGCTGTCATCCTGAAAGGCGGGGCATGGGAGCGTTTACAGTCAGTTTAGATGTGCCTGTGGAGCACATGCAGAATCTCTTCGGAGAGTTTGATTCTCATATTAAAAAAATAGAAGATGATCTGAAGGTGATGATCGTGAACCGGGACGGCGCTGTTCGGATATCCGGAGAGCAGGAATCTGTGGATCAGGCGGCCAGAATCGTGGGAGAGCTGCTTACTTTGTCAAAAAGAGGTACGGTTTTGGAGGAACAGAGTGTGGATT
>CAMWMO010000242.1 GCA_947175305.1 uncultured Lachnospiraceae bacterium | reverse complement strand
CGTCTATGCAGTCTTAGACCGCAAGGCCGGCAACGAGATGATTTCAAACTTTCGCTTTATCCACAGCACCTTCATCGGCTTTATCGGCGGCAAGATCGTGGATTCCATCCTGATCGGCATTCTCTGCTTTGTCTGTACCAGTATCATTGGCACGCCATATGCGATCCTGGTGAGCATGATCATCGGTGTGACCAATGTGATTCCCTTCTTCGGTCCCTGGATCGGCGGTATTCCCAGCGCCCTTCTGGTACTGATGGTGGATCCCAAGCAGGCGCTCTATTTCGGTATCCTGATCATTTTCATCCAGCAGTTTGACGGCAACATTCTGGGACCTAAGATTCTGGGCGATTCCACAGGACTTTCCGGATTCTGGGTGATCTTTGCCATCACCATATTCGGCGGACTGTTCGGTATCCTCGGCATGGTTGTCGGCGTTCCGATTTTTGCCGTGTTCTACGCAGGCGTGAAGTCCATTGTCAACAGAAAGCTGCAGAAAAAGAAGCTTCCCACTGATCTGTCTCCCTATATGACGCTGGGACAGATTGAGGAATCCATGGCCTTTACGGAGTATGTCCCTCCCGCAAAGAAAAGAGCCAAAAATAAACCCGCCAGACCTGCAGATCCGACGGGCAATGCTCCCAAGGAAACCTAATTGGAGGAAACAATATGATCAGTGTACTTCTCTTTACAGCTATCGTTGTGGTTCTGATTTTTGTCTATATGCGGCGTAAAGCCAGAAAGAACAGCGAACACACCCAGAATACAAACTCTGTTCGGGACTATCACGCCTCCTACGACCGTATCAGAAGCCGCAGTGAACTTCGTGACAAGAACAACGGCTATAAGACCTACGTAACCAAATACAACAGTTCTGAGGACTACAGAGAACGCGGACACTAATCCAAGATTGAGCTCCGCTCAATCGGCTATCGGTTCTCAAAATCCTCCACAAACTGTGCGATCAGCTTGACAGAGCCGTCAATCCCAAGAACACTGCTATTGATGGCAAGATCATAGCTGTCTACGCGTCCCCACTTCTTCGATGAATAATAATTATAATAGCTCTGTCTCTGCTTATCCTTCTTATTCATCATATCTATTGCCTTCTGCTCGGTGGTGATATCATCAAAGCGTTCCATGATCCGTTTCACCTTACAGGCCTCATCCCCATGAATAAAAATATGCAGACAATTCTGATAGTCGTGCAGAGCGTAATCCGCACAGCGGCCTACGATCACGCAAGGCCCCTCATCGGCAATTTTCTTGATCGTATCAAATTGCGCCAGAAACACCTTATGGCTAATTGGCATATCCACAAAGGAGGAGGAATTGTAGCCAAAGGAATAGGTATCCATCACCAGATTATAGAGAAAAGAATTGGTGGGACGCTCATCATGGCTCTGGATCATCTCCTCACAAAACCCACTCTCCTTCGCCGCTCTGGTCAAAAGATCCTTATCATAAAACTTAATGTCAAAATACTCTGCTACCTTCTTGCCGATCTCACGGCCTCCGGAACCGAACTGGCGGCCAATCGTAATAATCGTATTCATATAAGCAACTCCCTTCTGTCTTAATGATCCCCTGTTTTTGTAAAATCCTATTACTATTATATATAATTTGCACAAAAAATGCAAGTAAAGCAGAATGTTTCCTGTCGCAATTTCCTATATACTCCGGCTGCAATAAGCAGCAAGGCGCACAGCTAAAAAGAGAGCAGCGATGTTATTCACTGCTCTCTTTCTGTTATTCATATTTTATCAATAAGTTTTATGCAGATTTCTTCTTGGTCAGAGTCTGGATACCCTCGATCACGAGAATCACTGCCAGCACGATCAGAAGAACCGCCAGAATTGCCTGCGCATAGGGACCCCAATCTGCGCCGCCTGCTGTGATCATGCCAACCTGATTCTTAACCGTTACACACAGGGAACAGATCGTAACAATGATCATAAAGCCCATAGGGAACAGGAACATCTTATTGTTCTTGCCAACGTTGCTCAGCCAAGTTGCCACTGCCAGCAGACCGATACCTGCCAGAAGCTGGTTTGCCGCACCGAACAGACCCCAGATCTTGGAGTAACCTGTCATACCCAGAGCAATACCGAGAATAACAGTGATGATCGTTGCAAAGTAAGGATTCACTGCAATCTTCTTCCAGCCTTCCTTCACATCGTCAACAGTCTGACCGGGCTCAAGGAAGAACTCCTGGAACATGAAACGTGCCAGACGGGTTGCCGTATCCAGAGAGGTCAGGCAGAATGCAGAATAAGTCAACACCAGTAAGGTGTTCAAAACTCTAACCGCACCCTCACCGAAACCGCTGTACATCTGGGAAATACCGCCCGCAAAAATCGCTGTAGCGCCTGCGGTGATGCCATTCTTATAAGCATAGTTGATCGCACATACGGTGATCACTGCCAACACACACTCTAAAAGCATGCCGCCGTATGCGATAGGCTTTGCATCTGTCTCTTTGTCAAGCTGCTTGGATGTGGTTCCGGAAGATACCAGAGAGTGGAAACCGGAGATTGCACCACAGGCAACTGTTGTAAAGAGTACAGGGAACAGATACTGTGTACCGTTGCCGTTGTCAACTGCAAAACCGTTGAATGCTGCAAGACCGTCTGCACCGCCCATACCAGCGTGGGAAATGATAACACCTACCAGAGCCACTGCCAGCATTGCATAAAGCAGGAAGGAGCTTAAGTAGTCACGAGGCTGTAACAGGATCCAGACCGGAGTAACGGATGCGATGGCAATATAGATACCCACAACGATCATCCATGTATTGGTGGTCAGATAAATAGGATGGAAATTCATACCAATTGCCATACAAGCGGCGATCGCAATAACACCCAGGATCGTGGAAACCGCCATGGAAGCATTCCGGCGATATACCATAAAACCAAACACGATCGCGATCAGGATAAACAGCAGGGATACCATTGCAACGGAAGCATTCGTCGCAGACGCTGCCACATCGATCGCACCAGTTGCCTCATCCACAGTAGCACCGAAGGTGGTAGCCACGATAGATGCGAATGCCGCAACCACCAGGATCAGGGTCAGATAAGCAAAGATCGTAAACAGAAGCTTTGCTCTCTTACTCATATTTGTGGAGATGATCTCACCGATAGACTGTCCTTTGTGACGGATGGAGGCAAAGAGCGCACCAAAGTCATGGACACCGCCGAAGAAGATACCGCCCACCAGGATCCAGAGGACAACGGGAACCCAGCCGAACATAGCCGCGCCGATCGGTCCGGTAATAGGACCGGCTCCCGCGATGGAGGAAAAGTGATGGCCCATCAGCACAGGCGCCTTAGCCGGCACATAGTCCACACCGTCTTCCATCTCATGTGCAGGCGTAGGTTTGTTGCTCTCACCCACACCCCATTGCTTGCAAAGCCATCCGCCGTAGAATATGTAACCAACGACGAGAATTGCAACACAGATGATTAACAGTAATAATGAATTCATACTAACTCTCCCTTTCTTTCTTATTTTTTGGAAAATAATACTTTTTTCAAAATTTTCGCTGTCGTACGTCCGGCATGGTTACACACGATCCGGTCACTATCCCCGATGACCGCCGCCGCATGAAAATCCATCCAGCCGTGCAGCGAAAAATGAAAACTTTTGTATATGCGACACTTTTTTAATGCCTTTTCGGCCTCCTCATCACAGGTGTCACAGACTATGATGGGCGTAATATAGGAATACATATGCCCCGGGCCGATGTGCATTTGGTTCATGCCGTCCTCGTAAGCAGTTTTTTTACATTCTTCAAAGAGTTCCTTTGTCAGATGCGGCACATCAAAAAGATAAATAAACTCTTCGCTGTCCGCCGACCAGAGCGAGACTTTCTTGGAGACCATATACTTCTCAGCATGCTCATAATACTCACACAATGCCCTGAGCGGTTCTTTGGAGGTTCCGTAATCTGTAATGTTATAA
>CAMWMO010000241.1 GCA_947175305.1 uncultured Lachnospiraceae bacterium | reverse complement strand
TGACCATAACGAAGTAGCGTACACTGGTTGTTTATGATAACAAGGAAGTGATGGATCTGACATGTGTCACATGGTCGAGCAGTAATCCGAATACCGCAAGGATATCTGATGTCGGTCTGCTGGAGCCGCAGAATTACGGGCAGGCTTATATTACGGCAAAGACCGAAGAGGGTATTATACTTAAAGAGGGTCCCATCCAGGTAGTGAACGAGATACAGGGATTCTCAATCACCAGACCGGAAGCAGACAATGACTCTTATCAGGCGATCAGAACGGCGGAGGCTGTATATCAGGTTGCAGCGGGAGAGACCTATCGGGTTGGCTGTGTTCTCTCGCCGGCATATACGGACCAATATGACACCAGTGTCAGCATGCCGGGCGACAGATTTACCTGGTCGGCAGATAACAGTGCGGTTGCTGTTAAGGTTTCAGAGTACGACAATAATCTGACGGAAATCACGATTCCGGAAAATGTGTCCGGATCGGTTAAAGTATCCGCTGTCATGAAGGATGAGGAGTACAAGGGCAAGAGCTTTACAATTACCCTGGAGGTACTTAAGAAACCGGAAGTGGAAAGGCTTCCTGATACCTATACATGGCTCGATTATTCAAGCAAACTGCAGGATGTAGGACTTCCGGAGAACTGGCAGTGGAAGGAGCAGGACACGCTCATCTACGAAACAGGATGGAGAACATTTACAGCGAGTTATACACAGTCCGGTTATTATCCGTATGAAACCGGAGTGAATGTGTATGCGCAGAAGATCGGGAATAACCTGTCGGTAATCGGTGATTACAGTACGGGCAAAAAAGCGTATATCGTGAAGAAGGGGACACCTCTGAAGGTAAGCATAAATGCGCTGGGAGGAAGTATTCCTGCACTTTTATATGAGCAGTCGGCTTTAGCGCCGGCGGCAAAGGATGCCACTAAGGTCAATGTATCGGAGCCGGATGAAACAGGATATTACAGTGTCACCGCTTCCGTGAAAGGCACCTATACGGTATCGGCAGCAGTTTCACTGAAGAAAGCGGCGTTTGAAAAGCAGAATGGCGCATATGTTCTGACTGCAGGCGCGAATGTGAAAGATACGACCGCGTCGGTGAAATTTATGGCTGTAGATTCTGCACCCATTAAAAAGATCACTTTTGACGTTTCCACAGATTCGCCGGAGGAAGTAACGCTTACCGGGGACGGCACGATAGAATATGAGATTACGGCGGCAAATGCTGATACGAAAAACAAGGAACGTGTGATTTATCTGGATGTTAAGGCTACCGATACAGACGGTAATGAGGTGACGAACCCCAATATCAACTATGCCGTGAGTGATGCCGCGGTAGTAAAGCTGAAAAAGGAAGGTACTGGCAGACTGGTACTTACAATTCCGAAAGGCGCGGACGGACTTGCCAAGATCGTTGCGACGGCGAAAGATGACCTAGGATACAGCACATCGTTTGCTGTCAGAGTGAAAGATTATACGCCCAGGGTGACGACCAGCAAGATAACCATAAATGAGAATTATACCTACAGCAAGGAAATAGCGCAGGTGGTATTGCCTTATCAGGAAGAGGACAATGATCAGATCAACGAGCTTCTTCTGGTGGAAACAAACGGCCAAAAGGGGCAAGATAAGGTCGCAGGTCTGAAGGTGACAGAGAGTTCCATGTCCGGCAGCTATAAGTATAGAGTAAATCTGCAGGTCGAGGAAAAAGAGAAGATTAAGAAAAAGGGAAATCTGAACTATTATCTTGCCATTACGACCAAGGCATATGGTGGAACTGTGTTTGTGCCGGTGCAGATCAAGATTGAGACGGGTATTCCGGCAGTGACGGTGAAGCAGAGCAATAAAGTGAATGTATTCTATACGGATACAACCCATTTATCAAGTTATGATTCTGTGTCTATGGGACTTGTGGATGTTTCTTCCACGGCATCGATTGAATCCGTAAGATGGGTAGCGGGAGAAGGAAATGAGACGGCAGCTAACACAGAGTTTGAAATTGATCGGTCTTACACATACACTTCGAAGAATGGGAAGTATACCAGGAAATATATGATCCGGCAGCATAAACCGACTCTGAACACCAGTAAGAAGCCGTCGGATGCCGCTGCCAAGGGAAATCTTTATGTTCGTTTGTCGGGATATAAGGACGAGATCAAGCTTCCGTTCACGATTCAGACAGTATATACGAAACCTAAGCTGAAGGTGGCGGATTATAAGGTCTGCCCGGCGCTCGGTGAAGTGACCGATTACCAGTACATTTACACGAATGCTGCAAAGACCAATAACTATCTGGTAAGGGGGTCCTCCACAGTATGGAGAGGATATTTCGATGTGATCTGTGCGGATGAGGAGATCGAAGTAGTGGAGAACTCTAACGTTGGGCTTCGCTATAACGGAACCAAGGATAGAAAGACGCAGCTTACGTTGTACTCGGATTATTGGTATGAATCACTGACCGTTCCGGTGAAAGTCAAAGTGGCGAAATCCCAAGTGAAGCTCTCTCCGGCGACAGTCACTTTGAATACGGCATATCCGTCGGAAACAACGCAGACGGCAGCGACAACAAGAGTTTACAATGCGGCAACCGGAACCTATGTGAATCTGTCGGATGTACGAATAGAAGGAGCCAATGCACAGGCGCAGCAGATATTGGATCAGAGCCTTATCAACATAGACTACACGACCTCTCGTCTGGCGATTTCCTTAAACTATGCGAAAGCGATGGGAAGTAATCAGATCAAACCCGGCAGCTATAAGTTTAAACTGACACCGTACTTTGGAGATACGGAATTGAACAGTGTCACGCTGACCGTAAAGATCATTGATAAAGAGGCAACGGTGAAAGTAAATGCAAAAGGTACAATCGATTTGCTGAAATTGAACAGCTCTGGTAATGGTTATAATGATTATACAAATAATTATGTTACTGTGACGCCGACGTTCAAGAATCTGGATAGTTCCTATTACGTAACTGATGCAGAGCTGGAAGGTGCCTATAAAGATCTTTTTGAGATATACACGTGGTATTCGGGCGGTAGTCTGAGAATCGTACCAAGTTCTGTCGGGGAGCTGAAAGCAGGTAAGAGTTATCAATTATCGGTAACTTATACGGTGAAGGATTCATATGGCGAGGGCGGCGAAACGATTACAGTGACATCCAATACCTTCACCATTAAGCCCAAACAGTCGGTGCCGAAGGTGACAGCTTCCACAAAACAGCTTGCGCTATATGCGTGCGCAAAAGGGCAATCCAAGGCCGAGACGATGTATCTGTATGTGCCGCACGATTCCAAGAAAGGATATTATGCGATTCAGAATGCAAGCGGTTCACTGGATGTTAACAAAGACGGAAAAGCAGATTTGATGGTGACGACATTATCTACAAGCAGATCTTCCGGTCAGGCACAGATTGCCGTGTACGTTCTGGATGCAGATGCCGTTAAGGCAACGGCAAAAGGCGTGGCGTATAAGATTCCCGTCACAGTCAGATGTGTGGGACGGGACGGCGTAAGTAAGGATGCGTCTACGACTGTGAGTGTAGTTGTGAAGAAATAAATGATATGTAAATTGTAAGCAATGGAAGAAAGGCGGAGATTCGGTTGAGTCTCTGCTTTTCTTATAGGTACCTTTTAAACGGGGTTTGATAAAAGACCACATGTGATTTATAATAATTGCATACGATTTTTGTTATGGAATCTCTTCGTGCAAGACTAGCGGCGAAGCAGGAGAACATTACAATACATAACAACTCACGAGAGGGGTAAGAAAATGATGTCAAGAAAACGAATGCTGTCAGGGAAAAGAATGTTAGCGGGTATTTTGACGGCGGTGATGGTGGTTTCGTCTGCACAGCTTCCGATGAGTGCTGTCTATGCGGAAGAGATTGCGGCATCCGGGCAGGAGGATGAGAATGGCAACTCGAAACAGGAATCCGGAGAAGATTCATCAAGTACAGATAATACCGA
>CAMWMO010000240.1 GCA_947175305.1 uncultured Lachnospiraceae bacterium | reverse complement strand
GGATATAGAGGAAATTTCGGAAGAGATCAAGGAAGGGTTGGAGATCCTTTTCGTGGAAACAATGGAGGAAGTGGCGCGGCACGCCCTGCTGTCTTGATAGAGAGTGTGTGTGGACGCCAGCCTCAGTTTGGAGTGAAAATATGGTTATAAAAAGCGTAAATTTGGAGACGGTGTGCGGCATCACCAGTAAGCTGCCGGAAAACAGCCTGCCCGAGATCGCCTTTGCGGGTAAGAGTAACGTGGGAAAATCCTCCCTGATCAACGGTCTGATGAACCGCAAGTCATTGGCCCGCACCAGTTCTTCCCCCGGAAAGACCCAGACCATCAATTACTATAATATCAATAATGAGATGTACTTTGTGGATCTGCCGGGCTACGGCTATGCCACTGCCAATGAAAAGGTGAAGGCGCAGTGGGGCAAACTGATCGAGGATTATCTGCATCAGTCTAAGAAAATTCTGGCAGTGTTTTTGCTGATTGATATCCGACATGCGCCATCAGAGAATGACAGGATCATGTATGACTGGATTCTGGATCGCGGCTATCAGCCGATCATCATAGCTACCAAGCTGGATAAGATCAAGCGCAGTCAGATCGATAAGCAGAAAAAGCTGATTTGTGACACACTTGACGTAGTAGATGACACGATTGTCATACCCTATTCGTCCTTGAATAAGCAGGGCAGAGAAGAGATTTATGAGCTGCTGGACAATATGCTTGCTTTATAGGAGATAAAGGAGAACGGACCCGATGAGAAAGGCTGTCAAACTCTATTTTAAAGTGACGTTGAATCTGTTGACGGCACTGGCGGTAGTGCTCTTGTGCATCTTTTTACTGCCCAAGTGTATCTGGTTCTTCATGCCCTTTATCGTAGGCTGGATCATTTCCCTGATCGCTTCCCCAGTGGTGCATTTTCTGGAAGAAAAGCTTAAGGTCAGGCGCAGGGCATCCTCTGCGGTGGTGGTCATAGCCGTGCTGGCGGTGGTGATCCTGCTGGTCTATTTATTAATGACCAAACTGGTCAAAGAGGGAGTCCATTTCATCAATGAGCTTCCCAATATCTGGAACAGCATTTTAGGACAACTCAATATAGTGGGTGCGAACCTGCAGGGCGTTTATGACAGGATGCCGGCAGATATGCAAGCGACGCTGGATAATATAATCTTAGAAATGGGAGACTATGTGAGTGGGGTCATGGGATCGAGCGAGCCCCCTTCCTTTGAGAAGGTAGGAAATGTGGCGAAACAGATTCCTGACATTTTTCTGAGCGTAGTGATGTGTCTGCTTTCCGCCTACTTCTTCGTGGCAGATAAAAGCTATGTGGCAGATGTGATGAGGAAATATGTGCCGGATGCGGTGCGTTATCGCCTTGATCTGATCCGCAGAAGCTTTCGTAGGGCCATCGGCGGGTATTTTAAAGCGCAATTTAAGATTGAGTGCTGGATCTATATTCTTCTGGTGATCGGTCTTATGATCCTGGAGGTAGATTTCGCGTTTCTGGTGGCGCTGGGCATCGCGTTTCTGGACTTTTTGCCGGTGTTCGGTACAGGAACGGTCATGCTGCCCTGGGCGTTGATAGAGTGTTTGTCTAAAAATTACAAGATGATGTTCGGACTGTTGGCGATCTGGCTCATCGGTCAGCTGGTGCGGCAGGTGATCCAGCCTAAGATCGTGGGAGACTCCATCGGAATGGATGCCATACCGACCTTGTTTTTGCTTTATATAGGGTATCGCGTTGCGGGTGTGCTGGGGATGATCCTGGCAGTGCCCATCGGGATCATTCTGCTCAATCTCTACGAGGAGGGCGTCTTTGACACTACCAGACAGAGCCTGCGGATTCTGGTGGCGGGCTTTAACCGCTTCCGCCGGATACGCCCCGAGGATATGGCGGTGGTAGAGGAGTATGAGAGAGAAGTAAAGGAGATTTACAGACAGCAGGGAGAGTGACTGTGCAAAAAAGAAATATTGCGAAACTTCTTTTTGCTATCTACATTTTGGTTGTTTTAAAGGTCATTGTTTTTAAATATCCCTATGAGGAGCTGCATAAGCTTGCCGTCTCATGGCGGAGGGGTGTTATCCTGCGGGGATTGGGCACGGCGAATTTTACGCCTTTTAAGACCATAAAAATGTATATAGATTATGCTTACAAACTAAATAGTGTGGAGAATCTGGCGGGCAATGTGCTGGTCTTTGTCCCATTTGGGTTTCTTTTTCCTCTGGTGGCAAAGGACGGCAGTCGGTTTTGGGTGATGCTCTTAAACGCCTTTGTGTTTGTGCTGGGGATCGAAGTGTTTCAGCTTTTCAGCGGGTTTGGCGCGTTCGACGTGGATGATCTGCTCCTGAACTGTCTGGGAGCTGCGATAGGATTCGGGATCTACAGGCTCGTCTTCCGGAGAAGAAAAATTTAGACTTGCATATTTGAGGCAGTAGTTATATCATAAAAACAGATGTAAAAGGTGCAAGGCAGTTAAGAAAAGAGGATTAAAATGACAATCGGAGCGATCAGTTTTCAACCCTATGTGTATAATGTTAATGCCATCAGCCCGGCGAGTATGAATCGGCTGTCCAGGATTTCGGATGATGTGCTGGATAAAAAGATTGATTACAGCGGTCTCACGGAGGCGGAGAATGAGAATCCGCTGAAAAAGGGGCAGACGCTTAATTTTCAGGATATGCTTGCAATGCAGATGCAGCAGGGCAGAAATAACGCGTCCCGGATCATGAAACCTGCGCAGAATGAGGCGGGGGAGAGTGAGCAGACGGAGGCAGCGACGGCACAGTTTGGTCGGGAACAGACGGCTGATGCCGCACAGCCCGAGAAGACAGAGGCTGTAGCGAGTGCACAGACGGCGGCTTACGAAGGAAACGGCAGCGCCGGAAACGATATCAGCAATTACCGTATGCAGCAGGCGATCAACGCCTATGAGATGTTTATGACGGCGTAGGATGCGCGGATGGAAATATGAAAGATAAAAAGAAGCCCTCATCTGACTGACAGATGGGGGCTGTATGTTTATGATAAGGTCATTTTCTTGACGGTGCCGATCGCTTTTTGTACCGGCGGGAGCGCCAGGATTACCAGCGTGATCGCCGCCTCAGCGAAGATATAGATGCCGTTGTAGACCAGAGAGTATGGCAGGACGGGCCAGCCATCCCAGGCGTATTCGGCGAAGAAAATCCAGCCGGAAAGTACCGCGAATACATAACGGCCGAGAATTCCTACAAGATATCCTTTGAGAAGTCCGTGCTTTGCGTTTGCGAACAGCCCCGACATGCCGAGGGCGCCAAAGGCCAGAAAATAATCCATTACGAGCTGCATGGGGAAGAGAACGTAGGGATCCACCAGAAGTTGCAGGACACCGTAGGCGACACCGGTCAACAGTCCGGCCCCGAGGCCGAAAAAGTAACCGGGAAGACAGATGACGAGCATGGACAGCAGTGTGGTGGAGCCGCCCCAGGGGAAGTCAATGATCTTGATTTCCGAGAGAATGGTGCCAAGCGCGATGGACATGGCGCAGAAGACGAGCTGTTTGGCAGTGAGTTTTCCTCTTTTTTGACTGGCTTCGGTGTCTTCCGGATGCTGCCTATTTGCATATTTTCCTGCGAAGAAGACGGCGGCGGCTAAGAGTGCTGTCAGGATCACAGCCAAAAGCACGTTGCCCAGAGTGGTGGGGACATAGGTGGTCTCGCCCCAGTCGTTGACTACTACATTGTAAAACATAAAAAAATCCTCCTTTGTCTTAGAATAAACAAGGAGGGGAGATGGGAAAACGCAACGTGCCGTTTCGACAGTTTCGTTTTCATTGCTTCCCTACGACGGTATTAACCGCATCAGGTGATGAGGGTTAGAGTCCAGGTAACTATGTACCCGGCTCAATCTCAGCGAAAGCTCCCCTAGCAAGTTATTCAGTTATGCGGCTTAGGCCGCAGCAGG
Source organism: uncultured Lachnospiraceae bacterium (assembly GCA_947175305.1). Classification (GTDB taxonomy): domain Bacteria; phylum Bacillota; class Clostridia; order Lachnospirales; family Lachnospiraceae; genus UBA3282. The sequence continues at coordinate 50 of CAMWMO010000240.1, read as the reverse complement.
TTTTCCTGCTTTTTTAACTATAGAGTTTTGAGAAAGAATTGTCAAGGGCA
>CAMWMO010000239.1 GCA_947175305.1 uncultured Lachnospiraceae bacterium | reverse complement strand
TCTTGCTTTAGAAAAAATACAAGAAGATTACTGTTCTGAATTTGAAAAAACAGATAAATAATCAAAAAAGAGATATTCCAATTCACTACTTTGGAATATCCCTTGATTACTGCTTATACTATTTTAATCTGAAAAATACGGTATCTTCATCTGCTTTGTCGGTAATAGGCGCATTGTCGTCCCATGTTTCCGAATTATATCTGACTATTGTCAGAACGATACCGTCATATCCTTTAGGAACTCGGAAAGAGGCACGCAACTGATATGTATATATATCATTATTCCATCCGTTTTGTAAAGTTTCACCGTCTTCTTTGACATCTGTATAATCTGTACCGTTATAGTTTATGGTATATGTATCTTCATTCTCATTATATGTTTCACTATAATTATGATAATAATCAGTTGACAATGGAGTAAAACCACTATAGCCATAATTGTAAGCATTCTCATCATCGAAAACTAACGTTACAGTAACAGCCCGCCACTCATAGCCATCTAAAGCTTCATGGGCTTCGTCAGATTCAAATACATCATAATCTGAAAATGTGATTTTTCCTGCGGTTTCATATTCGCTAGTGTCATAGCAGGGTATTACAAAGGGATATGTGGTATCTAACTCTGCATTGCATTCCAGATTGTAATTTTTAAACTCAGCTTGTAACGGCTCTCCAACGATTTCTCCACATACTTCACAGACAGATGCCTGTTGATAGTTTGCTTCTGTCAAGGTATGCTCTAGCGGTTCACCCTCGATTTCTCCGCATACACCGCAATGCTTTGGTTCCACGCACGAAGCGTCAACCCATTCATGCTCGCACACTGTCTCTGTGTCATCCACAATCTCCACAATTTCTGTTTCATCAATTGCTACATTTTCACTTCCAGTTGTCACCTCATTGCTGCCACAACCTACAAGCATCGAGCAAACAGCCAGTGTACCAATTCCGCATAACCATTTTGTGTTTTTCATTTTATTTCTCCTCACATCATATGTATTTGTCCGTCATATGTTGGACATTCTAAAAGATTGTACATCATATGTTGTACACTGTCAAGGTAAAGAGGTAGGTGATTTTTATGGGTTATTATCCTCGATTAAGAGACTTAAGGGAAGATAAAGACTTGTCGATCAGAAAATTGGCTGATCTACTTCATATGCAACGAACCACATACCACAATTACGAAACAGGAAAAAGAGAGTTACCATTTGAATTAGCAGTCACACTTGCAAAATTCTATGATGTATCTTTGGACTATCTCGGCGGCTTGACAAATGACACAACGCCACCACACAAAAGATAAAAACTGTATTCAAGAGCCTTTTTTTGACTCTATAATTTTATTATCAAACTTTTGGAGAATAAAATGGTCAGTTATAAACCTCTATATGTATTGATATTTCTTGACTAAAAATGGAACTAGGTCTAAACTTGACTTAGTTCCATTTAGCAAGAGTTCCAAAAGCTGTAGACACAGGGTAGACAGTGTGCATTCCTCCTTGATTTTCTGGGCTTTTCGGGAGGGAAAATTATGACATAACGCCCCGGAATGGAGAGTATCATGCAGGAAGATTATACCGGATACAGTGACGAAGAGCTCCTGATCCGTCTGCGCGACGGCGAACAGGGAATCACCGATCACATTATGAATAAATATAAGAATCTGGTGAGAAGCAAGGCGAAATCCATGTACATTCTGGGCGCGGACAGCGAGGATCTGATCCAGGAGGGCATGATCGGGCTCTTCAAGGCCATCCGCGACTACGATACCGGACGGGATGCCAGCTTCTTCACCTTTGCAGATCTGTGTGTCTCCCGGCAGATGTACACGGCAGTACAGGCTTCCAGGCGACAAAAGCACATCCCGTTAAACAATTACATCTCCCTCTACGGAAACGTTTCCACAAACCGTGACGGCGAGGAGGAGCCGTTGCTCAATATGCTGCACGCCGACGCCGGCCCCAACCCGGAAGATCTGGTCATAGATAAAGAAAATGTGGACAGATTGGAAATGCTCATCGACAAGGAACTGAGCAGCTTTGAAAAGCAGGTGCTGGATCTGTACCTGACCGGTATGGGTTACCAGCAGATCGCGAAGGTGCTGGGAAAAGATGATAAATCCACCGACAACGCCCTGCAGCGGATCAAAAACAAGCTTCGGCGGGCGATCCGGTAAGACAGGAATAAAATCATGTTTTCGCAAGTTACGGGGCAGAGCCCCGAAAAACCTACGGTTTTCCGGGGTCGCTTCGCTCGTCAAATGAACGAAGATGTATCTGCTCGAGCAAGTTCGGCATATACATCTTCGTTCGCTTGACTCTGCCCTTTACGCATATTATAATCATATGTAAGTTGTACATATTTTACTATGGAAGCATAGCTCAGCTGGGATGAGCGCTCGCCTGACTAGCGGGAGGTCAAGGGTTCGAGCCCCTTTGCTTCCATCAGAAAACCGGATGCACAAGCACCCGGTTTTTTCTATGCGGAACAGACAATATTCCTTCCCTACTTGTTTTGTGCCGCCGGACAACCCTCACATCCAGCGCAGTTTTTCGCCGCCACATCCTCGCTGTAAAGCTCCCTGGGACTTGTGAGCAGACAGATGGCCTGGGCGGAAATGCCCTCACCCTTCCCCGTAAAGCCCAGCCCCTCCTCGGTGGTGGCCTTCACATTCACCTGACTGGTCTCTATTCCCAGCGCCTTCGCAATGTTTGCGCGCATCTCCTCGATATAAGGCCGCATCTTCGGCGCCTGGGCAATGATCGTGGCATCAATATTCTCCACCAGAAAAAGCGACTCCTCCAGAAGCCCTGCCACATGCTCCAAAAGCTTCAACGAAGAAATCCCCTGATAGGCAGGGTCCGTGTCCGGGAAATGTTTCCCGATATCTCCTAAAGCCGCCGCGCCAAGCAGCGCATCCATCACGGCATGTAAAAGCACATCCGCATCCGAATGCCCCAGAAGCCCCTTCTCGTAAGGAATCTCTACCCCGCCGATGATACACTTACGGCCTTCCACCAGTCTATGCACGTCATACCCCATTCCGATTCTCATATGCTCTCCCTTCTCAAATCTTTATCTCTATATTTTCCTTTTTTCTCCATTCAATACTTTTTTGCAAAAGATCCACGACATGACCGCCGCAATCGACCAGCCCACAGGCCAGGAAAGCCAAATGCCAGTCTCTCTCAGCATCCCGGAGAACAGAAATGCCAGAATCACCCGCAGGATCAGATCCGTAAAGGTGGACGCCATGAACTGCCGCATCCGCTCCGCTCCCCGCAGCACGCCGTCCGCCACCAGCTTCACCGCCGCCACAAAGTAGAAGGGCGACACGATTCGCAGAAAAATAACACCCGTTTGCAATGCCCCGCTCCCCGTATCCTCCAGAAATAGCTGCATCATCAGCCGTCCCAGGAAGAAGTAAGCCGCAAAAAACGGCGCCGCCACAAGGAACGCCATTTTAAGTCCCGCCTTGAAGCCGTCCCGTATCCTTTCAAAATGCCCGGCTCCCAGGTTCTGCGCCGTGAAGCCGGACACGCCGTTGCCCAGAGTGGTAAAACCTGTAATGACAAAGGTATTCAGCCGAACCGCCGCGGAATATCCGGCGATCACCCCGGAACCATAGGAATTGACCAGTCCCTGAATAAAAATATTCCCCACAGAGACAAAACTCTGCTGCAGGATGCTGGGCACCGCGATCAGACTTATTTTTTTCAAAAGCATAAAGGAAAAGAGCGGCGCACGTTCCGCACTCTTTATCTCTCTCAGCCTTTTCCGGAAGCTCAAAAGCGCCAGCACGCAGGCAATCCCCTGCGCAATAAAGGTGGCCCATGCCACACCGGCCACACCCCAGGAAAATACTGCTACAAACAAAAGGTCCAGCCCGATATTCCCCAGCGAGGAACCGATCAGAAAATAGAGCGGCGTTTTAGAATCTCCCAGAGAATTGAACATCCCGGTAGTCACGTTGTACAAAAAAAGAAAGACAAAGCCGCCTATGTATATC
>CAMWMO010000238.1 GCA_947175305.1 uncultured Lachnospiraceae bacterium | reverse complement strand
AATCCCTGTTTTGTAAAAAAGCCTTTGCCTGGGAGGCACATACCAGCGCCAGCATTGCTCTGGGACTCGCCCCCAGAACAAAGCGCGGTTCTTCTCTGGTGGCCTCCACCAAATCTGCAATATATCCAAGTATGGATTCTTTAACGGAAATGCCGGAAACCTCCTTGCGCAGGGCAATCATATCTTCTGTCTGACAGACGGCTTCCACCCGGGAAAGGGTTTGTCCCTGCAAAAATTGGGATGCCATCTGTATTTCATGCGTTCGTTCCGGATAGCCGATAGAAAGGCGCATCATAAACCGGTCCATTTGAGCCTCCGGAAGAGGGTAGGTACCTAAAAATTCCACAGGATTTTGTGTTGCTATGACGAAGAAGGGCTGAGGGAGCGGATGAATGATCCCATCCACAGTGATCTGCCCTTCTGCCATAGCTTCCAGCAGGCTGGCCTGGGTTTTTGGGGAGGTTCTGTTGATTTCATCGGCCAAAACTACCTGATGCATGACAGCGCCTGGCTGATAGGTGAACTCGCCGCTTTTCATATTATAGATGGATAATCCCGTCACGTCGCCGGGCAGGGTATCCGGTGTGAACTGGATCCGCCCAAAGCTGCATGCCATGCTTTTGGCAAGAGCCAACGCCAGAGTGGTCTTCCCCACTCCCGGAACATCCTCCAGGAGCACATGGCCCCCTGCAAGAAAGGAGATCAGCAGATTCTCTACCACCTCTTCTTTCCCTACAAAAACCTGATTTATATTTTTCATTAAACTTTCTGCTAATTGATAATTATTCATGGCCGCCTCTTTTTTGCTGTTTTTCTGTCAGTGCCGGTTATTGCTATTTTCTATTATACAATGAAACGAGGCTCCATGAGAAGTCTCGATTCTCTGTTGATCTATGGCTGCGCATCAGATTTTGTTTCCTCAATTCAATTTCATCTTTTTTTCTTTCTACATAGTTATGGTTGCACCATTCCCAGTACTTGCATTTCCTATTCGCACATGAATCCACCTTCCGGCATTTAATTCTATAATATAGCACCCATACATATGCAATGGGTATTGACACAATGAATATAACTAAAAGGCATGAAAAAATATCTTCCAGTATTTCCATTCTTTTTCGCTCCTCAACCATTCTTTTATGTACTTTATATAATTCTGACGCTGGAAATAATTCATTATTCCTTGAATGATATTTTATCATTATTTCCCTGGATTGACCACTATAACGGACAATACTCTTGTTTGAAATTCCATAAAATAATACGTATGGAACACTGGTCTGCGAAAGGGATATCAAAATGGAACAGAAATTGCGGAGAGACCGGAATATCGGTAGTAATCTCAAAGCCCTTCGAGAGAAACATAACATCTCACAAGAAAAACTTTGTGCCTTGTTACAAAACAGGGGATGCGATATTGGCCGCTCAACTTATGCAAAATATGAAAATGGTGAATTGAATATTAAAATCAGCGTTCTCATTGAATTGCGAAAAATTTATGACTGCTCCTATGATGATTTCTTTGAAGGATTAGATGTTCAGAAATGAAGATATCCGTCTGCTTTTCAGTTTCCCTGCTTATATCTTTTCTGATTACCGTACCACATTTCCTTGCAAATTCTCTGATTACTGACCTTCTCAGTATTTTTGTTTTCTCCGTCCTTAACAGACCAGCCCATTAAGGCTTGTTCTTACAGATATTCGTGTTAAAATGAAAAGATAGAAAGACAAGTGATCAAAAAGCGGACATTGGTGTGAGGATAGTAAAATATGACAGAAAACAAGAATGATTTTACACAGGGAAGCATTGTTTCCAAATTACTGAAATTTATGATTCCAATCTTTGGAGCGCTGGTCCTGCAGGCGATGTATGGAGCGGTGGATATTCTTGTGGTGGGACGGTTTGGAACGACCGCCGGCATTTCGGGAGTATCTACCGGAAGCAATATCGTGAATCTGGTCACCTTTACGATCACAGGACTTACTATGGGCGTCACGGTGGTCATGGGCCAGTATATGGGAGAAAAGAAGCCGGAGAAAGCGGGACGGGTTGTGGGTGGCGCGATCTGTCTGTTTGTGGTGCTGTCCTTTATTCTGGCGGTGGTCATGCTGGCATTTGCGAGACCCTTTGCGGTTCTAATGCAGGCGCCGGAGGAAGCGCTGGATTTGACGGTATTATATGTCCGCATTTGCGGCGGCGGTATTTTCTTTATCATTGCCTATAACGTGATCAGCAGTATTTTCCGGGGGATCGGCGATTCCAATATGCCGCTTGTTTTTGTAGGGATTGCGTGTGTGGTAAATATCATAGGGGATCTGCTGTTTGTCGCAGGATTCGGCTGGAATGTGGCAGGCGCCGCGCTGGCGACCGTGATGGCACAGGCAGTCAGTGTGGTTCTGTCTCTTGTTATCATCAGGAAGCGGGAACTGCCATTTACGTTGAAAAGGGAAGATATCCGTTTTCATACAGAGATCAAAAAATTTGTACAGGTGGGAACGCCGATCGCCTTTCAGGAGATACTGACACAACTGTCATTTTTGGCGCTGTGCGCTTTTATCAACAGATTGGGGCTGGATGCCTCCTCTGGCTACGGCGTAGCCAATAAGATCGTGAGCTTTGTCATGTTGGTGCCGGGATCACTCATGCAGTCTATGGCCTCTTTCGTTGCCCAGAATGTGGGAGCGGGACAGGAGAAGCGTGCGCGAAAGGCGATGGTCACAGGCATGCTGATCGGATGCTGTGTGGGTGTTTTTATTATGACCTTTGCTTTCTTCCGAGGGGATTTGTTGGCGGCCATTTTCTCAAACGATACGGCGGTGATTGCCCGGGCGGCACAGTATTTGAAAGGCTTTGCGCCGGAGGCGGTGGTGACGGCAATCCTGTTCAGTTTTATCGGGTATTATAACGGACATTCCAAAACCCTGTTTGTGATGCTGCAGGGACTTGCACAGACCTTTATGGTACGTTTGCCTATGTCCTACTTCATGAGCATTCAGCCGGATGCAAGTCTTACCATGATCGGTCTGGCGGCGCCCTGTGCAACGGTGTTCGGGATTGTGATCAACCTGCTCTACTTTGTAAAAGTGAGTCGGGAACAACGAATAGTATAAGGCGTACCTTTTAGGATTGAGGAGAAAAGATATTATGAGAGAAAAAATAGAGATTAAAGAAGAACGGATATCCGCAAAGGAATATACCGATTTCCTAAAAAGAACGGATTTGGGTTCACAATATCCAAAGGAACGGTTTGCAGAAAGAATATCCAAGCTTGTAAATAATGTTTCTATAAGCCTTGTCGCAAGAAATGAAAATGGCTTAATTGTTGGTGTTTTATTCGCGTTAACAGATTATGTGTATTGGCTCTATGTGACAGATTTAGGGGTTGACAGAGATTACGAAGGACAAGGTATTGGAAGACGGCTCATGAAAACTGCACATGATAAGGCCGGCGGCGAAAAAGATATCGCTGTATATCTGATAGCAAATGAAAATGCTATTCCGTTTTATGAGAAACTTGGCATGAAAAAGGCCAATGATGTAATGCAATATAACCATATTGAATGGACAGAGTTTACGGTGCAATAGAGTATTTCAATTCCAGTTTGTAGAGATTTATTTCTTTTTAAATAACGCTATATGGAGGCTAACATGAATGTGATAATTACGAGTTCTCTCGGAGGTGCTCATCAAAAGAATGGGAAAAGAGTTCCGTCAGTTTTGATAGAACAGAATGGATAGCTTGATAAGATCAGAGCTTTGTGTCCAGATGATGCCAACCTCTCTGTGATAGATTGCGGTATGCTGATTGCTCGTGTAATCTGCAATGCTGTGTGAAGCGGGTGTATAAGTAAGTACGCCTGCAGCTCCTTAATTGTTTCCGTGCCAATATAGATTGTGCGGATGCTCACTTTGTTCAATTAGGTCAAATCGAAAATGGCGTAAACGAAGGGGCGGTTCACTGGAATGCCCAAACTGCTTTTTCGTATACCCCATCATCGATTCTAACCTAAAGAATTTATGAAAACGAAATTTAAAGGTG
>CAMWMO010000237.1 GCA_947175305.1 uncultured Lachnospiraceae bacterium | reverse complement strand
ATTCGAACCCCCGACCTTTTGGTCCGTAGCCAAACGCTCTATCCAGCTGAGCTAAGCGCACATCTTCACAACAATGGATATTATAACGGTTTTTGGATAGATTGTCAAGAGCCGTGGGCAAAAAGAAAAGCGGTTCTGTACGAACCGCTTTTCCGTTATGTTATGCTTCTTAATATTTACTGAAATCTCCATCCAGGGAAATAACAGACTCGTTATCTTCGTAGGAAGAGATCGGCGTGTCATCCACAAAGCTGGACGTAGGTGCGCCGGAAACCAACTGGTATCTTGCCATAAGGTTTCTGAGGGTAACAGCCTGATTGGAAAGCTCCTCGCTGGCAGCCGCACACTGCTGGCTGGTTGCCGCATTGGTCTGTACCACGGTAGAAACCTGGGAGATCGCCTGATCGATCTGGGAGATCGCCGTAGCCTGGTCGTTGGAAGAAGATGTAATGTTGCTGATCAGACCCACGATCTCATCGATGGATGTCACGATCTCATCGAGAGACTTAGCGGTATCCTGTGCAATTCTCGTACCATTGCCTACCTTATGGATCGTATCGTCGATCATCTCTGCGGTCTCACTTGCCGCAGCAGCACTCTTTGCTGCCAGATTTCTTACTTCCTCTGCTACCACTGCAAAGCCTTTACCATGTACACCGGCTCTCGCTGCCTCTACCGCTGCATTCAATGCCAGGATATTGGTCTGGAAAGCGATATCATCGATCGTCTTAATGATCTTGGAGATTGTCTCGGAAGATGCATTGATCTCATCCATCGCCTGGATCATGGACTTCATCTGATCATTACCGGATGTAGCCATCTCTTTGATGTTGCCTACTAATACATTAGCTTCGCCTGCCTGTGTTGCATTTTCCTTTGTACGCTGTGTCACTTCATCCATAGAAGCAGTTACCTGCTGAATAGCGCTTGCCTGCTCTGTGGAGCCCTGTGCCAGAGCCTGGCTGGCATTTGCCACCTGCTCGGAACCGACTGTGATCTGTGAGCTTGCCTCTTTGACATTGCTCAGCGTCATATTATTCTCAACCACCAGCTTACGGATCGCTCTGCCAAGCATATCCTTGTCGCTGCGGGGATTTACTTCCATTGTCAGATCGCCCTTGGAAATGGAATCCGCAAGCCCTGCCTGTGTCCTCGTCGCCTCAACCATCCGTGCGAAGTCATCCATCAATTCGCCCAAATCGTCGTTGTAAATCTTAGTGCAGTCTACATCCACATCACCAAGCGCCATTTTCTTAGCAGCCGTTGACAGCTTCGCCATCGGGATAGTGATCGCTTTGATCAACAGTGCGCAGTATGCGAAAGTAATGATAATAGCAACAACCACTACTGCGACCTGTGCAGCCGTCAATCCCGACAACTGCTGGTTTAATTTTGCATCCTGTGCATCGGAAGCCGCATCCAGCTTTTCGATCAAACTCTTCAGGGAAGCCTCTACCTCATTGGCGATCGGTACGCCAACATCCATCATATTTGCCATCGCACCTTCCACATCACCGGACGCTGCCATACTGATAACTTCATCAGTAGAATCATACCATTTGTTCATCTCATCCTCGATCGGCTGATAGGTGGCTGCAATGTCAGAAGAGAGGTTCGGCATTCTCTCCTCAAAGAGATCCATATACTCGCGTGCTTCCGCCCTATAATTAGCGATCATCTGCTGCTGTTCCTGCAGCTTCTGCGGATCATTATAATACACTAATAAAATATTGCGCACGCATGTTTTAATGTTACAGAAATCAGCGTATGCATCTGCCATATAGTACTGGCTCATCGCATAATTCTCAAGCTGACCGGAACGCGCTTTGTTGACCATATTGGAGGACCAGAGCCCCACTGCTGAAATGATAATGATCAAAATCAGCATCAAAACACTGAACATTGTAATTTTTGTTTTGACTTTCATGTCTTTAATTATATTCATGTTAAATTCTCCTTCTCATGATTGTTCTTAATTGCGACTATCTTCTTCTACTGCGTCTGTGTCCTCCTGTCTGATCAATTTCTCAGGATCGATCAGCAGTTTCACCGTATCTCCTGTTCTGGCCAGACCATAAACATATTTGTTATGCTCCTCTTTTCTTCCCAGGGTAGGCGGCGGTACAATACTGTCGTTTGAGATTGTGTCCACTTCCGCTATCCCTTCCACGATCAGTCCGATCATCGTTGACTTCACACTGATGACGATAATACACGTCCTGTCCGTATACTCACAGGGTTCCATCTTGAATCTGGCTCGGACATCAATCACGGGAATAATCTTTCCGCGAAGATTGATAAGCCCTTTGATGTAATCTTCCACATCAGGGATCGCTGCGATCGGCTGCATGGCTATGATCTCATTCACATAGCTGATGCTGATACCGAAGAATTCTTTTCCCGTCTGAAAGGTCATGAATTTATCTTTCTCAGAATCCCCTTCTTCCAACAGCTCTTCCGATTCTCCTGTCCCTTCCTTTTCCAATACTTCTTCTGCCATGTACTATCTCCTTTCTCCGTCGTGCATCAGCAATCCGGCGATATCCAGGATCAGTGCAATGCTTCCGTCTCCAAGCTGTGTACAGCTGGAAAGTCCCTTAACCTTCTTGACATAAGGCGGGATCGGTTTGACCACGATCTCCTGTTCCTGTAACAGCTTGTCGATCAGGACGCACACCTGACTTCCCTCATGCTCCAATACAACGACGATGCCTTCCTCCACCTTATCCACAGAACCAGGCAGACTATATTTATCATTCAAACGGATGAACGGGTAACACTCACCCCGCAAAACAATGTATTCCTCGCCGCCCGGCTCGTGTATGAGGGCATCCTCACCCACTCTCACAAACTCCTTGATCGAAGCCGTCTCAATCACAAACGGGGAATTTCCTACCTGTACCACAATGCCATTGATGATCGCCAGCGTGAGCGGTATGACCAGCGTCATCTCCGATCCTTCAAACTCCACACTCGAAATGTCGAGTCTGCCGCCGACGTCCTGAATATTCTTCACCACCACGTCCATACCGACGCCTCGGCCGGAATACTCAGTCACTTCCTCCTTTGTGGAGAAGCCCGGCAACGTAATGAAACGGAATATTTCTTTGTCCGTAAATTCGCTCATGGCCTTATTTTCGATCAGACCCTTATCCAAAGCCTTCTGGTACAATTTTTCTTTATTTAGACCTTTTCCATCGTCCTTCACACTGATGTAAACCTTACCGCCCTCGTTCTTGGCCTCCAGCGTGATCTTACCCTTGGTCGACTTGCCCACTGCAGTACGATCTTCCGGATTCTCCTCGATACCGTGATCCACCGAGTTCCTCACCAGATGCATCAGCGGGTCGGTAATGTGCTCGATGATATTCTTATCCACCTCAGTATTCTCACCGATCACTTCCAGCTCAATGTCCTTGCCAAGCTTTCTGGACACGTCAAAGACGATTCTCCTCATCTTCTGGAATACGTTGGTCAGCGGCATCATGCGCATCGACATGATGACCTCCTGCAGCTCCGTCGTGATCTTGGATAACTGTCCGGACGCCTTCTGGAAATTAGAAAGCTCCAGGCCCGGCACCTTCAGATCCGGATTCTGCAGTACCACCGCTTCCGCGATGACAAGCTCCCCGATCAGATCCATCAGGGAATCCATCTTCTCCACGTTCACACTGATGATGCTCTGCTGCTTCGGCTGGTTCTTCGCCAGAGTCTTACCCTTGCCGGCTTCCTTGGTCTTGACCACATAGTCGCCCGGTGCAGGTTTATCTTTCTTCGGCTCTCCCTCCGGCTTCTTTTCATCACCCAGAACAATCACCGGCGCTTCCTCACGGCCAAACTCCGCAAGCGCCCTGCCATACTCTTCTTTGGTGAGCTCATCAAAGTTGATCTCCTCCGCCTCGGAGCTGTCGATCAATGCGATGACCTCGTCCTTGGAACTCTTCGTCTGCAAGAGCATATGAAAGCCTTCTGCGATAATCACATCGGCGCTGGCCTCATTGGAGAGGATATCATCCGGTGTGTAGAGCAGATCCTCCGCCACC
>CAMWMO010000236.1 GCA_947175305.1 uncultured Lachnospiraceae bacterium | reverse complement strand
GGTCTATATTCTTATCAATTTCCTGTTGAATAAAGCATCGGTCGCGATTGCCAGACGCAGGAACATCTCGGCAATAAGCATATAGTTGGATTGGGAAGGAGAAAGCTGCTATGACACAGGAACAGATTCCGGTCATTGAATTGAAGCATATAGAGAAACATTTTGGCAATCTGCACGTTTTAAAGGATATCAATCTTTCCGTGCACAAGGGAGAAGTGGTTGTTATCATCGGCCCGTCAGGTTCCGGGAAGTCTACCCTCTGCCGTACCATCAATCGGCTGGAAACGATTGACTCCGGAGAAATTATCATTGACGGGGTAACTATGCCGGAGGAAGGCAGGAAACTGGCCAAGGTACGTTCCCAGGTGGGGATGGTGTTCCAGCAGTTCAATCTTTTTGCACACAAGACCATATTGGAGAATGTCACGATCGGCCCTATGGATGTGATACATACCCACAGAAAGGAAGCCCGAGAAGAGGCCATGAGACTGTTAAAGAGAGTCGGAGTTGACAGTCAGGCTTCCAAAGTACCGGCACAGCTTTCCGGAGGACAACAGCAGCGTGTTGCCATTGCCCGTGCCCTGGCGATGCATCCGAAAGCAATCCTCTTTGATGAGCCTACAAGTGCACTGGATCCTGAAATGATCGGGGAGGTTTTGACAGTCATGACGGAGCTTGCCAAAGATGGCATGACTATGGTGGTCGTTACCCATGAAATGAATTTTGCCAGACAGGTGGCGGATCGGATTATCTTTATGGACGGCGGCGTTATTCTGGAAGAGGGCAGGCCGGAAGAATTTTTTGCCAACCCTAAAACGCAGCGTGCGCAGGATTTTTTAAACGCAATAAAAAGTCATTAAACATAGAATGGATGGATAAACAATGTGTGAATTATTTGGCATTAACAGTGCGGAAGCGATTGGCTGCAACAAGTTGCTGCAGGAATTTTTTGAACATGGAACAGACAATCCGGACGGGTGGGGGATTGCGGCCTTTTACGAGAACTCGGTTTCCTTAGAGAAAGAGCCGGTGTCGTCTCTGGAAAGCGTATATCTGAGAAACAGACTCACAGAGGACATTGTGATAGATAAATTGATCGCACATATCAGAAAAGCTTCCAAGGGAGGAATCGAGTATAAAAATTCTCATCCCTTTATCCGAAGGGACAGCGCGAACCGCACCTGGACGCTGGCACATAACGGAACGATTTTTGAGAGCGCCGAATTAGATCCCTATGTTTCCAGACAGAAAGGACAGACTGACAGCGAAAGAATCCTGTATTATCTGATAGATATGGTAAATGCTGCCATGAGGGAAGCCGGGACAGACTTGACGGAGGAAGAGAGATTTGCTGTTGTCGATCAGGTCATCCATACCATTACCCCGGAAAACAAGGTGAATCTCATCATTTATGATGGCGATCTATTTTATATCCATACAAACCATAAGGATACTCTATATGGATGCCGGAAAGGGAAAACTTTTTTGGTTTCCACGAAACCGTTAAAGCAGAATCGCTGGGAAAATATTCCCATGAATACCTTGCAGGCATACCGAAACGGAGAACTTGTGTATACCGGGAAAACACATGATAATGAATATATAGCAACCGAGAAGAAAACGCAGTATATGTACCTTGATTATGCGAATATATAAGGTGATAGAAAAGCGATTTGTTGCGAGGCCGCCTTTGGGGAAATCCCTTACATTTTTGCTTCAAACTCAGCAAAGCTGGATGCTTTAGCCGCGCACTTCAGCCATTTATTCAGAATATCCGAATTGGTCTCCTGATTAATACGCTGTATAAGCTGTTTTGGAATATTGCCGAGTTCTTCTAATAATTCCAGTATATCCTCGATTTTTCCTTCGATAAGGCCTTCCTGTCTGATTCTGTCTGCAATTTCGCACATAATGGTAATACCCTCCTTCTGTACTTTAAAATAGTTAACCCGTTCCACGATCCTGGGGAAATTCTCGGTCTGATAAAACGGGTCTGAGTTTTTGAGATATTCTAGTAATTCGTTGATTTTCGCATCATCTGTCGGATATTCCAGATTGAAGTAGTTCTCATACTGGCCGTTATCCAGGCAGGTAGTTACTTTCTGCCCGTCTGTTTTCCTGTTTATGATATATTGGCCTCTTTTACCACCGATAAAATCCTCATGAGTAATGTATATCACAGTCACGTTTGGCAGCTCGTAATAAGGTTTGCCCTTTTCCAGTATGCTCATATCGATGCTGGAAAGATAATACCGGGTTCTCTTAAAGGGGGCGGGTTCTTTATACATCTGCAGTTCCACATTAATAAGATTCCCGGATATTTCTTCCGCCAGAATGTCCAGCTCAACGGAATGATTTTCGAGATTCCGTATGGTATACTGCGTTTTGACACTTTTTAATGCAATGCATTCATTTTGTAACAATATTCGGCAGAGTTCCTGACAAGCATCGGTATCTTCAAATACTTTTCCAGCAAACAGATCGCTTGTCAAGTTGAAGACGGCTATTCTTCGCTGCTGGTCTTCGTAAGTTTCGATAGTGCTTTTGTTTACCATAGTAACCTCCCTGTAAAAAGTGTGCAGGAAAGCTACAATACTTCTTCTTTTTCACAGCAGTCCTGCCAAACAAATGTGAATCTCTGGCAGAATCGCCGGAATACGCGCTTTATGATATTGTGCGCACATATAAGAATCAAGATTTGTTTTGAATAATAACGATATTGTAGCATGAAAATATTTGGAAGACAAGAGAAAAACAATAAAAACAGAAACGAAATTTCGCATACTTCAACCCGCCCCAATGAATCGTGTCATTGAGGCGGCTAAGAAACGGATCAGTTTTCCGAATAGAACGCTTCTATCGCCTGGGCAAAAAACTCGGCGGCTCCCTCACCGTATTTTTGATCCAGATTTGACTTGGAAGGCTCGTTCCGGTAGAAGCGGGCGTTTGCCAGCATCAGTTCTCTTTCGTTTTTGATCTGGCTGAACTCTTTCATGACAAAAACATATTCGCCCACGATTTCTTTCAATTAAAAGGAACTCACGGGACAGTCGCGTTTGGCGGTCAGCATTTGCATGATCGCCTCGATTCTTTTGTTGTAGCTCTCAGCCACTTCTTTGCTGACCGGTTTTTTTAAGACGGACAGATACTCCTCTTTTCCGCCGTACCATTCCACAACCTTGGCGTAGTTTTTCTGCATTTTTTCTGACGAGGTCACTTCAAGATAATGTTGCTTCCACTGTTCGACGCTTCCAAATTCATTGATAGCTGTCTGCCTTATTTCCTCCGGCATATGTTCTATCATGGCTTGAAACATTTCCTCAAGTTCTGTCTGATTAAAAATTGTAAAATCCATCCTGTTCTCTCCTTTCAAAATGTCGTCGATGCCGGCGATCAGACGCTCCATGCGTTCTTTTTTTGCGACCAGCATCTTCCTTTGCATCTGCAATATCTGAGTTCTGTCAAGGGCAGGATTTTCCATAACAGACTTGATCTCCTTGAGGGGAATATCAAATTCGCGGAAAAACAATATCTGTTGTAATGTCTCCAATGCTTTATCGTCATAAAGCCGGTATCCCGCTTCACTTTTTCTGGTGGGTGTAAGTAACCCGATCTCATCATAATAGTGAAGTGTGCGCACGCTGATACCTGTCAGATCCGATAGTTCTTTCACGGTTCTCATGCCCGCAGGTCCTCCTTATCTTGGTTAAAAATTCCATCATACTGCAAATGCTTTTATCTGTTGCAAACATCACTTTAGACTATGACGCAGCGTGAGAGTCAAGGAGTTATTTAATTAAATTAAATTACAGGGAATAAAACAGTTTTGGGCATCAATGGGAAGGACCTCTTCGCACATGCAGATGATGCCGCCGCTGCTTCGTTCCAGCCTTGCTTTATCAAACAACGCAAATTTCTTAATTTCGCGCCGATCCGGACTTGAGATTTTCTTGATTTCCAGAGGATGAAGTACGCCGTTTTCTTCTACAAGCACATCAATCTCTTTTGCATTGGAATCCCTTTAATAAGTCAGATTTGCCTTAGAA
>CAMWMO010000235.1 GCA_947175305.1 uncultured Lachnospiraceae bacterium | reverse complement strand
CTCTAGTGGCATCTCCTCCACCACAACCTCGTTGATATCAACAGCCTTTCCCACACTGTAAGCGCTGTCATAATAGTCCGGGGCTGCGTTTTTCACAGAGTAAGACCGGGAAAGATGCATCCCCCCTGTTGCGCCCGCCATACTGCCGATCAAAACGATCAAGATAAATCCTGACAAAATAGACCATCTGCACTGTCCCCGTGTCATGCCAAGGGAACGTTCCACCGCCGTCCGCTTCATCTGTTTCGTGACAAACAGGTAACTGTAAAAAACTAACAGAAGCCCTGTCAGGATCACTCCCGCAGTCAACAAGAACATGGAGAAGTTTTTCATGTTGTCGATTCCGGCTTTGAGCTGTGTATATCCCCGGTCATAGAAGGTAAACTCCAGATCCTTCGTCCCATATTTCTCCCAGGCTGCAAGAAATTCATCTATGGTCCCGTTCGGGATCCGAAAAGAAGTGGTGGCATCCGCCATAGGCCCGCAGGACTGCAGATTCTTTCCGCTCCGCTCTTTAATCGAATGCATCGGAACGATCAATTCGTCCGTACCTGAACGGAAACTTAAGTCTGTATCCCCCACCGTGGTGTCATAGATACCCACAACCGTGTATGCAGACGTCTCGAACGGTTCCAGTGGATTTCCCTCTGTATCAAACAGAGACCCAACCGAAGCGCCGTTTTCCATATCAAAGCGCCATCCTGCCGTCCAGCGGGTATCCGTATACAACAGCCGTACCTGAATCTGGTCGCCCAAGGAAAGGCCGTTGTTTTCCATGAAGGTTCTCGGCGCCAGACACACCTTCGCCCCATCCCTGTACTCTTCTCCGCTGATATCCCTTCCTTCTGTAATATAGGCATCCCCATTGTAAAACGGCATCAACAGACAGGTTTCGTTCGTTTCTGTGACCGGCTGCATATCCCACCAGTATGTCCTGGTCTCTGCAAGGCTTAACAGTCTTTTCCCCGCATCCGTCTCATAGAAGCCGTCGGTAACCTCAAAAATTTCCGGACCATCCCGGAAAGGATCCTCTATCACGCTCCCGTCCAGGCGGTAAAGCTGTGAGGAAAGAGATACCGGTGCATACTCAAGTTCATAGGACAGCATCGGGGATTCCTTCCTGGCCTCTTCCGCCCTTTCTCCATGAAGGAAAAAACAACCGCCCAAATATGCAGCATATGTTTTGTCCTGATACAGCATCTCAGGCTCCGGATTATTATGGTCACAGAACCACAGCGTGGTTCCCTCCAGCCTGCTGTCGCCTCCAATCACCTTGGTGATACGGATCTTTACGGATTCCTCCGGTATACAATCCTCAATCGGCGTAAATTCTACAACCAGCGCTTCCGTGGCTAAGCCATTGGGATACAGGTTCCTCCAAAATTTGACGTACTGCGGTGTATAGGAACCGTAGTGAGCCCTCTGCTCCGGCCCCGCAAGATATGTCACCCCCGGAATATCCAGATCCTCCACCGTATCATAAGATGCATACTGCGCTCTTTTGAAACTGCTGTATCTCTTTTCCTCCGCATCCCATATCCTGATCTGCTCAAAAGATTCCGGTCGCTGGCGCACCGTCCCTATCGTTATGAACTGATCCTCATACTTGTCCATCATGCTGCTGCTCTTCTGCCAGATACAGACTCCAAGAGTCATTAACAATGCAGCAGATACATTCAGCAGAAAGAACAGCGCTGTCTTTATGGGCGTCCGCGCCATCTGTTTTAAACTGTTTTTCATCTTTCCTCCATAATTAGGGAAATTTCCTGCAAATTTCACTCTTCCATAAATCCATTTTCACTGTGAAACAGCCAGAAGTCCCATCACACTTTTCCTGCCCATGCGCCAATATGCCATGATGATACCGATGCCATATGCCGCAAGCACGACTCCGTTTACCAAAATCACAATGACCGGTTCCGCAAAAAGCAGCATGAGCGCATCTCCCAACAGATTTCCAAGCAGAACCAGGATAAACTGTTCTCCCAGAAAAGGAACGGTCCCCTTTACGCTTCCCATCCCCTGTAGGCGGAGCAGGGCATATTCCCCCATCCTGCCGTTACCCAGAAGATAACTTACGATATATCCGATCGCAAAAGTCAGGATACATACCACCGGCAAAAAAGACCGCATTACCTCAATAGACTGCCTCAACTGTGTCGCCATGGTAACGAAATTACCGTCCCTGACTGCCAGCGTATATCCGATATAGGAATCCATTGCAGTCGGATCTCTTTCCATCAGTCCTATGGATTTCATTTCTTCCTTAAAATCATTGAGCCGCATTGGGTCATCCACATAAAACGAGACCGTATCTGCGAAGAATGGGATCTCCTGCTGATGATAGATCCTGCGGACAGCCTCAAAGGGCAGGATCACATCCGGGGGGACCGCACCTGTCACCCCCATAAGACTTTCCATGCCGCCCACGATCTCCAGTTCAATGAGTCCCAGCGGATATACCTCCATCTTAAAAAGCTCACTGGAGGCGTTGTAATAGTACATGGTCAACTGTATCTTATCGCCGGTCTCCCAGCCGTGTTTCCTCATCACGCCCTCATCCACGATACACACCGGACTGTCAGACACGAAAAAGGATTCGTCATACTGCTGGCTGAAATGAATCTTCTCGGCCGACAGACCGTCTACCGCCTCTGTGCGATTGACCCCGGAAACCTGCAGATGCACACAGCTTTCCCACTCCGCCTGTGTAAACTCCCCTTCGCCCGCCAGCAGCCAGACCGCGCAGGACTCATCTGCTGTCAGACCGGAAGCAAGCAGACCATCCAGCACGCTCTCTGAGATAAACAGGCCGCTGTCCCGGCTCCCGTTCTTATTGGTGACCCGGCAGTAGACCGGGGCATTCTCCGCCAGTTCATCAAGCTGCCGTTCGTAGCTGTGCATCGTTCCAAAATACAGATTCAGAAGGACCACCAACAGGAGGCTGATCCATACAGTGATCTGATTTGCCGCTTTTCTTCTCTTAAGACTGTATAACATGTATGTTAGCATTTCGTCTCTCCACTGTTATCCGGTCGCACTGACCTCTGTCGCTTTTCTATAGAATATATTCCTCATACACGGACCGTTTCTGCTTATTTGCGAACTACAGTGAGCGCTCCGTCCGACATACCGTAGACTACATCCGCCGCAGCAGCCACCCCCTCGTTGTGGGTGACCACGATTACCGCGTAGTTGTCCTCGTGGGCCAGCCTGCACAAAAGCCCTACGATCACCTTCTCATTCTGACTGTCCAGATTTCCCGTAGGCTCATCGGCCAGAAGGATCTCCCCGCCGCAAGCGATGGCTCTGGCGATGGCCACCCTCTGCTGCTCCCCGCCGCTGATCATACTCGGCATCTTCTTATAGAGCGTCTCCGGAAGATCCATCTTTTTCAAATATTCCTGCGCTCTCGCCTTCGCCTCTTTTGTGGGAACATGCTGTAACTGCATGGGGAACATCACGTTCTCCAGCACCGTCAGAAGCGGAAACAGATGAAACGCCTGATAGATCACGGAAGCCCGGTTCAGCCGGTAAGCGTCCCGATTCATCTTCCGCATGTCTTCTCCCTCTATGCTGAGCGTCCCTTCCGTGGGCACATCCAGCCCCGCAAGGAGGGAAAGAAAGGTGCTCTTTCCACTGCCCGACTTGCCGGTGATAGCGTACACTTTCCCCCTCTCAAAGGAACAGCTCACCTCCGAGAGAGCCTTGGTCTTCTGGTACTTCGTCTGATAGATATAACTCACATTTACTGCTTCGATCATTTTCCCTATGCTCCATGCGTTTTCATTCTGATGTCAACAATTCCAGCATCTAATCTCCATTCGGTATACCAATGTATACCCTTTTCTGTATCATACACGGAAGGTATACACACGTCAACCCCTTTTTCTGTTTTTCCAATATTTTTCACAAGAAAAAGAGAGCTGACGCTTCATGATAATCTAATCATGAAAACGACAGCCCATATATTTTGTAATATTAAAGCTTTTCCGCTCTATTTCAATATCAGAACCGAATATCCCGGCATGGTCACCGTCCCATCC
>CAMWMO010000234.1 GCA_947175305.1 uncultured Lachnospiraceae bacterium | reverse complement strand
GCAAAGGTCTCGATCAGAAGTTCATCGTGCACCTGCAGAATCAGACGCGACCTCAAATTCTCGCTGTGCAGCTTCTCCCACACCCGAATCATGGCAATCTTCATGATATCCGCCGCCGTCCCCTGAATCGGAGAGTTCATGGCCACCCGCTCTCCGAAGGAGCGCTGCATGAAGTTATTGGAGGACAACTCCGGAATAGGACGTCTGCGCCCGTACATCGTGGTCACATAGCCCTGCTGCTTCGCCTCCGCTACCATATGATCCAGAAACCGTTTCACTCCCGGATAGGTCTGGAAATACTGTTCGATATAGTCCGCCGCTTCCTTCTTGGAAATGCTCAGATCCTGACTGAGCCCAAAAGAGCTTATGCCGTAGACAATACCAAAATTGACAGCCTTGGCGTTACGCCTCTGCAGATCCGTCACCTCCGCAAAAGGAGTGTGAAACACCTTGGATGCCGTGATCCTGTGAATATCCTCCTCCATCTGGTAGGCCTCGATCAGCTGTTTATCATCGGACATGTGGGCCAGGATCCGCAGCTCGATCTGGGAGTAATCCGCGTCCATGAAAAGACAGCCCTCCATGGGGACAAACACCTTTCGGATCCGCCGTCCCAGCTCCATGCGCATGGGAATATTCTGCAGATTCGGCTCCGTAGAACTGATCCGCCCCGTTGCGGTGATAGTCTGGTTAAAGGTGGAGTGGATCCTGCCGTCCTCGGCAATGCAGGCGGACAGCCCCTCTGCGTAAGTGGACTTTAATTTTGTCAGCCCACGGTACTCCAATATATCGGAGACGATCGGATAATCCGGCGCTAGCTTCTCCAGCACATCCGCCGCCGTGGAATAGCCGGTCTTGGTCTTTTTGCCGCCCTTGATTCCCATCCTGTCAAACAGGATCTCTCCCAGCTGCTTGGGCGAATTGATGTTAAACTCGCTCCCCGCCTGTTTATAGATTGCCTGTTCCAATTCTACGATTCGGCCCGTAAGCGCCTCCCCGTAGGCCTTCAACTGCTCCGGCTGCACCAGCACCCCGTAACGCTCCATATCGCAGAGCACTCTGGAAAGCGGCATCTCTATCTCATAAAACAGTTCCGTCATGCCCTGCTCTTCCAGCTTCTCCCGAAGCAAAGGCGCTGCCTCCAGACACACATAGGCCTGATAACAGGCGTACTGGGCAAAGGCCTCCGGTGATTTCTCATAGGCTTCCGCATAGGTGGCTTTTCCACAGACCTGAGTTCGGTCGGGGATGGTCAATCCCAGATACTCCCCTGCAATATCCTCCACCTGATAATCACTCTTCAACGGATTCAGCAGATAAGCCGCCACCAGAATATCAAAGTAACGTCTTTCTCGATAGGGCCTGAGGACATCCTGCTTCTCCTCCGTCGTACGCCATATACTGCCGCTCTCCGTATCCTCTATCTTCTCGTATATCCCTTTGATGCCAAAGGTCGTCAGTTTACATAACTCTTCTCTATTCAGGGCCGTCAGCCTGTCCTGCAGATATGCCGCTGTCACCATTCCCTGACAGGGAATAAACACAATTTCCTGTTTTGTCAGGGCAAGGGCTATGCCTATACATTCCTCCCCGTTCGCGTTTCCATCGCAGAAGATAAAAAGCCCGATCTCATAAGCGCCCTTTGCCTGCTCGCCACGCTCCCTGCAGTCAGCAAAAAGCGTCTCCACCTGCCCCAGATCCGTCACGGTACGGAAATATTCTTCCTGACCGCCCGTCACCACCGCATCCGCGGAAAAACGGGACAGCATATTTTTAAAGCCAAGCTGCTTACACAGCACGTAGGCCTCCTGTGTATAGAAATCTCCCACCTTCGCCTGAGGAAAGGCAAAGTCGATCTGGGCGTTCACATTGATGGTGGCGAGCACCTTGCTTAAATCCGCCAGCTCCCGGTTCTGGATCAGCGATTCCCGAATCGATTTCTTGGAGATTTCCTCCACATGAATATATATATTTTCCAGAGAACCGTAGGCCACCATCAGTTCCGTGGCTGTTTTTTCTCCCACCTTGGGTACGCCGGGGATATTGTCCGCCGTATCTCCCATCAGCGCCTTCAGATCGATAAACTGCAGCGGAGTCACCTGATAGGCCGCCTCCACATCCTTCGCATAGTAATCCTCGACCTCCGTGCGACCGCCCTTGGTCTTCGGAATCCGGATCCGGATATGATCTGTAGCCACCTGCAAGAGATCCCTGTCACCCGACACAAGAGATACCTCCAGCCCTTCCTGCTCACCGCGTTTGGCAATGGTTCCCAGAATGTCATCCGCCTCCAGCCCGGCCTGTTCCACCACACAGATCCCCATAGCCAAAAGCATCTGCTTCATCACAGGCACCTGCTCTCTCAGCTCCGTGGGCATCGGCTTTCTGGTGCCCTTATACTCCTTATAGATCTCATGCCGAAAGGTGGGGGCGTGCACATCAAAGGCCACCGCCAGATAATCCGCCTGCTCCTCCTCCAGGATCTTAAACATGATATTCAAAAACCCGTACACCGCATTGGTATGCAGGCCCTGACTGTTCGTCAGATCCGGGACACCGTAAAACGCCCGGTTCAATATGCTGTGTCCATCTATCAATACTAACTTCTGCGCCATGTACTCTTACGCCTCTCTCAATTTCCTGCACAGTCCCTATCGTGTGCCGCCGGCCGCTCCTCTATACCGATACGATGATCACCGCTATGATGATCATCGCCGCCACTGCGATCTCCAGACATAACAAAATATTCCGCAAGATCCGGTTGATCCGAACTTTATCGTCCGCATCCCCAAGCTTTAAGAGCAACGCCTTCTGAAGATTAAAATTATTGCCCTGCTCAAGCTGCTCCATACCCTCCGTCACCAAGAACTGGATGGATAATTCTTCCTTGCAATCCGGACAATCCTCGATATGCTCCACAAATTCCGCCAGATCTCTCCCGTCCAGATCATCGTCCAGAAAGAGAGATATTTTTTTCTCCGCTTCTTTACAGTTCATACCCGCCGCTCATCTTTCCACAGGCTCGTTCACAGGCGCCCACACAGAAATTATTATATACCATCACAGGGGCATTTACAACCAAAAATCGAGTGCCGGCGCACTCGATTCAGAGAATGCTCCGCATTCTCCTTAAATGATTCGTACTGTGGCATTTTTCTTTTATAATACCAAAAATCGAGCGCTCCCGCGCCCGATTTCCAGATCATTTATCCATTTTTACTGCACTTGTGGTTGCTCCTGCGGCTGCGCCTCCGGCGCCGGCTCCTCAGGTACTGCCGCCGTCGCAATACCATTTTGATTTACCGCATAGCTTACGCCATCCACCTCCACGGTCACGTTTCTCTGCAAAGCTCCCGTAGCAGGATCATAATAATAAACGTTGCCGTCCGGTCTGGTCACCAGACCTCTCTGCATCACCGCATTCTCGTCAAAGTAGTAATCCTGTCCCTCGATCGTCACATCCTCCCGCAGAGCGTGTCCGTCCTTCGTTGCCAGGAAATATCTGCCCGTCTCATCCTCGAACCAGCATCCCTTCTGTACGAAACCGTTCTCATCCAGATGATACTTTTTATCCTCCCAGTTTGCCCAGCAGTTTCTCTGCATCCGATAGCCTGCATAGAACACCATCTGCTCCCCGCGCGGTGCAAAGCCATCCGCCACAATGAGCGATGCGTAATCCTTGAACTGATAATTCATATCCACTCTGGTGGGAATGCCCGCCACGCTGCCATGGGAGGTATTCTGCCAGAAGGAAGCGCCGTCATACTCCAACGCATCCGCATACTGCGCCACCCACTTGTCATAACCGATGTTTCCGATCTTATCCCGGAACATGTTCCTGCTGGAATAGACCACCGGATAGTAACCATTCGCCTCGATGATGGAACAGAACGCATTGATCAGCTCCTGCAGCTGGCCCTGGGACATATTTTTGTGACAAGGCGCCTCCACGTCGTAGACCACCGGGTAATTCACCGTATAGTTGCCGATCCACTGTAAAAGCTGGTTCGCCTCATTCCTCGCCTCTTCCACGTTCGTTGCATAAGAGTATAAA
>CAMWMO010000233.1 GCA_947175305.1 uncultured Lachnospiraceae bacterium | reverse complement strand
GAAAATTCGTGAGGATAACGGTTCGCGTGCTCGGAATTTAAGCCCACACTCTCCAGCATCTGTATGATCTGGTCGTAGCGGTCCTGTTTACCGGACGCCAGCTTATGCACGTCGATGGCCTCACCGACGATATCCCCCACCGTCATACGGGGATCCAGGCTGGCATAAGGATCCTGAAACACGATCTGCATCCGTTTCCTGAAGGGGAGCATGTCCGCAAACTGCTTTTTCTCCACATCGAAAATCACGTCCCCGTCAAAGGTAAATCTGCCGCCTGTCGGCTCATACAGTCGCAGCATAGTACGTCCCGTGGTAGTTTTGCCGCAGCCTGACTCTCCCACCAGACCGAGCGTCTCTCCCTTCTCTATATAGAAAGAAACATCATCCACTGCCCGGATATATTTTTTATTTTTTCCAAAGCCTCCCGCCGGGAAGTACTGGCGCAGATGCTCTACTTCAATCAAATGCTCACTCATGGGACGCTCCTTTCTCCATCTCTTCCTTCTGGTTCAGCCAGCACTGTGTGTAATGCACCCTGTCAAAGGTGGTCACCGGCGGCATTTCCCGCAGACAGATCTGCATAGCCGCATCACAGCGGGGTGCGAAAGGGCAGCCTGCGGGCGGATTCAAGAGATCCACCGGCGTTCCCTCTATGGGGATCAGGCGCTCATGCTCCTTGGTATCCAGCCGGGGGATCGAACGGATCAATCCCTTCGTATACTGGTGCTTCGGATGATAGAAAATATCGTCCGCCGTGCCGTACTCCACGATCCTGCCTGCATACATAACCGCGATACGCTCGCACATACTTGCCACCACGCCCAGATCATGGGTGATCATGATGATGGCCATACCCAGCTTATCCTTGAGTTCCATCATCAGCTCCAGGATCTGTGCCTGAATGGTCACATCAAGAGCCGTGGTAGGCTCGTCCGCGATCAGAAGCTTGGGCTCACAGGCAAGTGCGATAGCGATCATCACACGCTGGCGCATACCGCCCGAAAGCTCATGGGGATACTGTTTCAAACGACGCTCCGGCTCATTGATGCCTACCAGCTCTAAAAGCTCCCTGGCACGTGCTTTGGCCTCCTGCTTTGTCTTATCCGTATGCAGTCTGATTACCTCGGTGATCTGATTGCCGATGGTGTAAACCGGATTTAAACTGGTCATGGGATCCTGAAAGATAATGGAGATCTCATTGCCGCGGATCTGCCGCATCTCCTTCTCCGTCATATTCTCGACCTGATGTCCGTTGAAGTTAAGTTCACCGCCGATCAGCTTGCCCGGATGGGCCGTCAGCCCCATCAGACTGTAAGCCGTAACGGATTTACCGGAGCCGCTCTCTCCCACGATACCAAGGACTTCTCCCTCCCTCAGGTGGATCGATACATCGTTCAGCGCTTTGACCTCCCCTGCGGGAGTAAAAAAAGAAAGTTTTTCATTTTTGATATCTACAAGATATTCTGACATTCTTTCAACACCTCCCCATTCTAGTTTTTCAGCTTCGGGTCAAAAGCGTCTCTGAGCCCGTCGCCAAGCAGGTTAAAGCTTAAGATGATCAAGCTGATCAAAACAGCCGGGATAAACAACAGATACGGGTATGTATTGATGCCGTTCAACGCGTCGCTGGCGAGACTTCCAAGCGAGGGCAGAGGCACTGCCACACCCATTCCCAAAAAGCTTAAGAAGCTCTCCGTAAAAATAGAGGAAGGGATCTGCAAAGTCGTAGTCACGATCAGCGTTCCGATACAGTTGGTCAGCAGATGCTTTTTAATAATTCGTCCGTTTCCTACGCCCAGCGCTCTCGCCGCCGTGACATACTCGCTCTCTTTTAACATAAGTACCTGGCTCCTGACCATTCTGGCCATACCCACCCAGTAAAGCAGAGCAAACACCACGAAGATACTGACCAAATTCTCTCCCACAGTGTTAAGCCAGTGGAAGCCCGGTTTGGTCGCCAGATTGCTAAGCGGCGCTTTTAACGAAAAGGACAAAAGGACGATCAACAGGATATCCGGGATCGTGTAAATGATATCCACAATACGCATCATCACCAGATCCACCCAGCCGCCAAAGAAAGCCGCAATAGAGCCGTAGGCCGAACCGATCACCAGAATAATGCAGGTAGCAATCAATCCCACAAGCAGAGAGATCCGGCTTCCCATCATCACACGGATGGCATAGTCACGTCCCATCTTGTCCGTGCCGAAAATATGGGGGAAAACCTTCTCGCCCGCATCGATTCTGGCCTGTTCCTCCGCGGAATACTGCATGGGCGCCAGGTTGTTTGCACCTTTCATCTGCTCCTTATAGGTATAAGGATAGAAGGAGGGAACGATAAAGGAAAAGATCATCACCACAATGATCACCACCAGAGATACCATTGCTACTTTATTCTTTCTCAGGCGGCGCATGCCGTCCTTCCAGAAGCTCACGCTCTCCCGCATGATGATCTGGCTCTGTTTTTCCTCGTCCGTTGCCGGAAGAAAATCTTCCGGATTGAGTTTTAACTGAAAACTTAAAGGATTTTCTTTCATTGTATTATCATGCCTTTCTGTTGCTGATTTGCAGTGTTATCACTTGAGTTTGATTCTGGGATCCACGATCTTGTATACAATATCCACAACCACATTCATTACAATAACGAGGGTCGCCAGAAAGATCGTTGTCCCCATGATCAAGGTGTAGTCACGCCCGTTGATGGCCGTGATAAACTCACCGCCCAGACCCGGAATGACAAATATCTTTTCCACCACAAAGCTGCCCGTGATGGTATAGGCAAGCATGGGCCCCACATAGGTGACCACCGGCAGGATCGCGTTCCTGAGCGCATGCTTAA
Organism: uncultured Lachnospiraceae bacterium; assembly: GCA_947175305.1. Classification (GTDB taxonomy): domain Bacteria; phylum Bacillota; class Clostridia; order Lachnospirales; family Lachnospiraceae; genus UBA3282. Next base: position 1,215 of record CAMWMO010000233.1, on the reverse strand, counting down.
AGAGGATCTTGCCCCCCGCCAGGCCCTTTGCCCGGGCCGTCCGCATGTAATCCTGCCCCAGCACATCCAGCATGGAGGACCGCATCAGACGCATAATGTAGGCCGTCGGATAGAACGACAGCGCAATCACCGGCATTATATAGTGTTTCGCGCTCTGCAGCCCCATCGTGGGCAGAAGCCCCAGCTTGACGCCGAAGAAATACATGAGCACCGTACAGATCACGAAGCTTGGCACCGCGATACCGCAGGTCGCTATCACACTGATCACACTGTCCGCTGCCTTGCCCCTCTTCAGGGCGGCGATGCTGCCCAGCGGAATGCCAAGGATCAGAGCCACCAGCACGGAAATCCCTCCCACTCTCGCCGATACGGGAAACTTCATAGCGATAATAGACATTACCGTACGGCCTCTCTGTTTCAGACTGTCGCCGAAATCCCCGTGCAGCGCATCTGTCATATACGTCAGATAGCGCTGGTACATAGGTTTATCCAGCCCGTACTTTGCCTCCAGAGCCGCCGTGGCCTGGGGACTGATCGCCTTTTCCGATAAGAACGGGCCGCCGGGCACCAGATTCATCAGGAAAAAGGTGAGGGTGGCAACCGCCCAGATCGTCACGATCGCCAGCAAAATTCTTTTCACAATGTACTTGACCATAATAAAACTCCTTTTCTACTACTACATTCTTATATCCGAGGCCGCGAAGCGGATCTCGAGCAGTTAATCTCGAAGAGATTTACTGCATTTCATAGTGAGACCAATTCTCTTTTTCGCCACATCCACGGTGAGCACCTGCACATCCACCACATCGCCCACGCTGACCGCCTCCAGGGGATGCTTGATATAGCGGTCCGTGATCTGGGAAATGTGAACCAGGCCGTCCTGATGCACGCCGATATCCACAAACACACCGAAGTCGATCACGTTTCTGACCGTGCCTTTCAGAATCATGCCGGGCTTTAGGTCCTTCATATCCAGCACGTCGCTTCGAAGGATCGGCGCCGGCATATCATCTCTGGGATCTCTGGCAGGCTTTTCCAGCTCCGACAAAATATCCATCAGGGTGATCTCCCCGATGCCCAGCTCCTCAGCCAGCTTCTTCTTATCCTTCACCTTCTTTGCCAGATTGCTGACAGCCGTTTTGCCGTCATTCCCGCTCTGCGAATATGTGACATTCGTGTCATTTATATCTGTGTCTCCGCCCAGACTGTCCATAC
>CAMWMO010000232.1 GCA_947175305.1 uncultured Lachnospiraceae bacterium | reverse complement strand
AGCTCGGTATGATAGCGAGCGTCTTCCATATTCTATCCCATGCGGCAACGAAATCCCTGCTGTTTATCGCTGCCATCGGGCTTACGGACGTTTCCGGAGGAAGCCGCAAATTTATTGAGCTGACCGGCTCCGGATACCGCAATAAATGGGCGGGGGTCGCTTTTACGGTAGGATCTCTTTCCATGGTAGGTGTGCCGCTCTTTTCCGGCTTTATCAGCAAACTGCTCTTCTCCCAAGCCGCGGTTCAGATAGCGGACAGCAAAATGCTGGCGGCGTTGATCGTCTTAGGAATCAGCACCGTTTTGAATGCGATCTACTTTATGAAGACAGTGATCCGCATTTACACTCCTGTGGAGGAGACTTCCTATCCCAATGTCACGATCTGGGACAGGAAATCTTATGCTGTGGTATTGGTATTTTTCATTCTGTTAAACGTCCTTCTGGGTGTAAGCTCTCAGCCTATCGTGGATATGATTGGGCAAGGGCTCTCCATGTTTTCATAGGCTAAGGGGGTAACGATATGTATTACATTCTTTTATCCATATTTTTTCCGATCCTGGCCGGATTGTTTTTATTGATCTGCTATCGGACGCCTGTGGCGGGAGCCGCTGAGACCACTGACCGGAAAAAACTTTTGACACTGACGGGAATCTTCCTTGTCCTCACGGCATTGTGTGCCGCTGCCGCGGCCCTGACCGTAACGGACGGTTTTACTCTGTTTTATCTGACTAAGACGCTTCCGATCTATTTTCAGATCGATGAGGTAGGAAGGCTCTTTGACTTGCTTGTGATCATAGTGATACTCTGCGCAGGCTTTTTCTCCTTCGAATACATGAAGCACGAGGAGAGAGAAGGTCGGTATTATGGCTACTATCTGATGGTATTCGGTGTGCTCAATGCCCTGTGCTTTGCGGGCAACCTGATCACCTTTTACCTGTTCTTTGAGCTCTTGACCCTGTCCTCCATGCCTCTGGTGCTGCATAACGGCTCCCGTGAGGCGATCATGGCGGGACTGAAATATTTATTTTATTCTCTGTGCGGTGCATACGGCGCCTTGTTCGGTATTTATTTCATTTCCCGCAGCAGTGATACCCTCACCTTCACGGCTGGTGGCGTCGGTCTGCAGACCGAAGGACAAGCCGCTTTCCTGCTGCTTGTAGCCTTTGTAATGCTTCTGGGCTTCGGCGTAAAGGCCGGTATGTTCCCCATGCACGCCTGGCTCCCCACAGCGCATCCGGTGGCACCCGCCCCGGCCTCTGCAGTGTTGTCCGCAGTCATCGTCAAAGCCGGTATTCTTGCCATCATCCGGGTGACATGCTATATCTTCGGCATGGACTTTTTGCGAGGAACCTGGGTACAGACCGCCTGGATCATTCTGACACTGACTACCGTGTTCCTGGGCTCCATGTTAGCTTACAGAGAACCGGTTTTGAAAAAAAGGCTGGCCTACTCCACTGTGAGTCAGCTTTCCTATATTCTGTTCGGTCTGGCTGTGATGGACGGCGACGCCCTGACAGGAAGCCTTTTACATGTGCTGGCCCACGGTTTTATCAAGGCCACCCTCTTTCTCTGTGCCGGCGCGATCATTTACACCACAGGCAAGACACGGGTAGAAGAACTTCGCGGTATCGGCAAGGAAATGCCCCTCACGATGTGGTGCTACACCTTTGTCTCTCTGGGGCTGATCGGCATCCCGCCCACAGGAGGCTTTATCAGCAAATGGTATTTGGCTGTAGGCGCATTGCATAGCCAAGTCCCCGTGTTCTGCTTTTTGGGTCCGATCATTTTGCTCATCAGTGCGCTGCTCACCGCAGGATACCTGCTGCCGCTTACAGTCCAGGGCTTTTTCCCGGGAGCGGATTACGACTATGGCAGCTTGCAAAAAAGAGAACCCAGTTGGTTTATGACAATACCGATCTTAATTATGACAGTTTTGTCAGTTCTTATTGGCCTTTTCCCCGGCATAGTCGTCGATTATCTGGCGAATATCGTCGGCGCCGTATTATAAGGAGGTGACATTATGATTATTTCCGTTATCCTGATTCCTTTCATAGCCGGAATCCTCGTGCCCGTTCTTCCTTTTCGGAAAAGATGGCAGAAAGAAGTATTTTTAGAGACTGCGGTAGTGGTCAACAGCATTCTGGTATGGTATCTGCTCCTGCACCACTCGGACAGCACCTTCCTGCTGGCGCATTTTACAGGTAATTTGAATGTCAGCTTCCGTGTAGACGGCATGAGTATGGTTTTCGCAGGACTTGTGTCTTCGCTCTGGCCTTTTGCCACACTCTACGCCTTTGAGTACATGACAAAGGAGGAACATGAGAATGTATTTTTCCTCTTTTATACCGTAACCTATGGCGTAACACTGGGAATTGCTTTTGCGGCCAATTTGTTGACCATGTATTTCTTCTATGAATTATTGACCCTGGTAACAGTACCTCTGGTCATGCACACACTGACCCGCGAAGCCGTCCTTGCAAGCCGCAAATATCTCTACTATTCCCTGGGCGGTGCGGCCTTTGCCTTCATCGGACTGATCATGGTGATCGTCTACGGCAGCACCACAGATTTTATTCTGGGCGGCGTTTTTGACCTTGCGAAAATCGATGAAAATACGAATGTCTTACTGTTTATTTATGTGATGGCTTTCATGGGCTTCGGCGTCAAGGCGGCAGTCTGTCCCTTTAACTCCTGGCTCCCCCAGGCGGGTGTCGCGCCCACCCCTGTCACCGCTCTTCTCCATGCGGTGGCCGTGGTAAAAGCCGGCGCTTTCGCCATTTTGCGGCTTACCTACTATAGCTTTGGCACAGACTTTTTAAAAGGTACCTGGGCGCAGGATGTAGTCATGGCAATCGTCATGTTCACCATTGTCTACGGCTGCAGCCGGGCTGTGAAGGAGACGCACCTGAAAAGAAGGCTGGCTTATTCCACCATCAGCAACCTCTCCTACATCCTTTTCGGCGCAGTCATTATGACGCCTCTGGGACTGGCGGCCGCATTGTCGCACCTAGTCTTTCACGCGATCATGAAGATCAGCTCCTTCTTCTGTGCAGGAGCGATCATGCACCAGACCGATCGCCATTATATACACGAACTGGATGGTCTGGGTTATAAAATGCCCTGCATATTCGGCATCTTTACACTTTCCTCCCTGGCACTCATGGGTGTTCCGGGGCTGGCGGGCTTTATCAGCAAATGGAATCTGGCATCAGCAGCCGCAGAGAGCGGCAATCCCCTTGCCTACGGCGGCGTGGCATGCCTGTTGGTATCGGCGCTTTTGACGGCGATCTACATGCTCTCCATCGTGGTTCGCGCTTTCTTCCCCGGGAAGGATTTTGATTACGGCACAGTGGACGGAATCAAAGACCCCAATTGGAAGATGCTTGTGCCGCTGTTTGTGTTCAGTGCATTTATCATCCTGTTCGGCGTGTATTCACAGCCGATCGTAAACTTTTTTATTGACGTAGCAATGGGAGGATACTAACATGCAAAGTTCTTATATCATTGAGGGTGCAGTTTTCCTGCCAATGGCGGCAGGCCTGATCAGCTACGGAATCGGTCGTTTTAACAAAAGCACCCGTAACCTGTTTGTAGATATCATAACAGGTGTTACTTTTATTCTCTGCGGCATTCTGCTTTTACAGATTTTAGGTGGGACAGCGACCGACGGGATGGTCACGATCCCTTACATCTGCGGTATGGGACTGCATTTTACGCTGGACGGCTTCCGCGCCATATACGGGACGATCGCCGCATTTATGTGGTTTATGACCACTCTGTTTTCCGGCGAGTATTTCGGCCACTACCGCAACCGCAACCGCTATTATCTGTTTTTACTGCTGACGCTGGGTGCAACGGAAGGCATTTTCTACTCAGCTGATTTCTATACTACTTTTATCTTTTTCGAGATCATGTCACTGGCCTCCTATGTATGGGTGGCTCACGATGAAAAACCCGATTCTCTGCGGGCGGCAGGCACTTACCTTGCCGTGGCCGTGATCGGTGGTCTGGTGATGCTGATGGGAATCTTCCTGCTCTATGACGCGGCAGGCACTCTCTTCTTTGCGGATT